>DASPKB010000315.1:0-5534 GCA_035628315.1 Gemmatimonadales bacterium
CTGCCAACCCCATCACGAACCCATTGGTGATTCCCACGAGGATCTCCTTCCCGACTACTCTCGAGAAGTGAGACACCGGGATCAATCCGAGCGCCAGCCGCCGCACTGTGACGGCCAGAGCCTGGGTTCCAGCATTGCCTCCCATCCCTGCGATGACAGGCATCCATACGGCCAGCGCTACCGTGTGCTGAATGGTATGCTGATACAGGTAAACGACTCCGCCAGCTAGAAAGGCGGTAAAAAGATTGATAGAAAGCCAGGGCAGTCGGCTTCGAACCGCGGTTTGCCAGCCGGCTGCGAGATCCTCGTCCGCAGAGACGCCGCCGAACTGGAGCAGGTCCTCGGTAGTCTCCGCTTCGACTACGTCGATGACGTCATCGAACGTCACCTGCCCCAACAGCTGGCGCTGCTCGTTGACCACCGCAACGCTGGGGAGATTGTAGCGCGCCATCAGCCGGGCCACTTCTTCCTGGTCCAGGTCAGGCGTCACATAGATATCCGCCTCTTCCATGAAGGACCGGACCAACCGCTCCGGCGGACTGATCACCAGATCCTTGAATGGCAGAACACCGACAAGACGCCGTTCGGTGTCAGTGACGAAGACCTGGTACAGATCCTCCACTTCCTGAGACTGCCTCCGAATCTCTTCCAGCGCCTCAGCCGCGTTCGCAGTATCGGAGACGGTGACCATATGCGTGGTCATCCGGCCGCCGGCGGTCTCCTCGTCGTAGCGAAGGAGCTGCTCTACCTCAGTGCGATCTTCGACCGCGGCCAGAATCTGTTCCTGCCGGCTCCGGTCGAGATCACCGAGGATGTCTGCCGCGTCGTCATCATCCAGCTCGTCCACGATCTCGGCAGCGAGATCGGGATCCAGCGCGGCGAGGGTCTCGCCGGCGTGAGCTTCGTCCGGCATCTCGGCCAGAGCCTGGCTGGATACCTCGGGTGGCAGAGCCTGCACCACAGAGACCCGTTCACGCTGATCCAGCGCGGTCAGTACCTCGGCCAAATCGGCCGGCTCGAACTCGCGCGCGCGGCGGGAGAAGAGGCCGATCTCCCCCCGCCGCACCAGGTCGACCATCCGGTCGAGGAGCTTTCTCATGGGGTGCTGGGGAACAACTGGACCGCCGAAGTAGCGCCGGAGCGAATGAGCAATCGCTCGATTCGAGTCAACGAGGCCTGCAGCACGTCGAATTCGAGGCCCTGCACGAAGAAGCGCTCACCCGCGTTGGGAATGCGCCCGGCCCATTCCACGAGGAGGCCACCCACAGTCGTGGAGCGTCCTGAGGGGAGAGATACACCGAATCGCTCTTCGATGGCCTGGATCGAGACGTTGCCGTCGGTCTCGAAGAGTGTGGGAGCCGGCGCGGCGGTGGGGCGAACCTCCTCATCGTGCTCGTCGAAGATCTCTCCCACCAGTTCTTCCAGGAGATCTTCCAGGGTCGCGATGCCGAGGGTCCCGCCGAACTCATCCAGCACCACAGCCAGGTGGCGCCGCTCCCGCTGCATGTCCAGCAGCAGGTCACCGCAGTTCCGGCTCGCCGGCGTTACCGCCACGGGGCGTACTGGAAGAGGATCGCCCGGCTCGAGCTTGAAGAGATCGAATGCGTGGAGCATGCCGATGATGTCGTCGAGCGTGCCGCGGATGACCGGGATTCGGCTGTACCCGCTGCCGGCAAATACCAGCCTGATCTCCTCCAAGGGGGCGTTCTCCTCTATCGCTACGATCTCGGTTCGTGGGGTCATCACCTCCCGAACCGGTCGCGAGCTGAACGCCATCACACCTCCCACCATCATCAGCTCGTCGTCATCGGCTCCGCTGACGGCGGCGCCCTCGCGCCAGATCGAGCGGAGGTCGGTGGGACGAGTCGCATTGCGGGCCGGCAGCAGAAGGCCGAGGACGCGGGACCACGGCTGAAGAATCGGCGTGACCCGCCCAGCGACTGATTCCGCTCTGGGTTGGGTGAGCCAGCGCGGAACCAGGTATGCGGCGAACAGTACCAGAGGGACAGCCAGCAGCACGAACGCAACAACCAGGCGGGGCGCCTGCGATCCGGCGAGCAAGGCAGGTACCGATGCTCCCAACAGCAGCACACCCAAAGAGGTTGTCGCCGAAGCTGCCGTAAGGTACTTGTCGATCTGGGCCAGGCCGTCCAGCGAGGCAGCACCGCCCCTCAACCGGCGCCCGACGGCGCGGGTCAGCTCGGCGCGGCTCACGGTGATGAGTGCAGAGCCGGCCGTCGCCCCAAACGCTGTCAGTGCCACGCCGAGGAGAATAGCAAGCCAGATCATCGGGCCTCGCGCTCTCCCTCGCCCACCGAGGCCTCGACCGGTGTGCGATACACGCCGATCCGCTTGACCCGCCGCCGGACGACGTGCTCGACAACCAGCCGGAATCCCGCCACATCGATCGACTCACCCGAGCGGGGCACCCGACCGAACTCTGCGAGCACGAGGCCGCCAACGGTGCTCACGTCATCCCTGCCAAAGTCGTGGCCCAGCGCCGACTCCAGCTCCGAGAGTGCAACACCGCCTTCAACCCGCCACCGGTCTTCGCTCACCACCTGAATGGGGGCAACCTCGTCGGTATCGTACTCGTCCTGGATTTCGCCCACGATCTCCTCGAGGATGTCTTCCAGAGTCACGATTCCCGCGGTGCCGCCGAACTCATCCACCACAACAGCGAGATGGCTGGGGCCGCGCTGGAAGTCGCGAACCTGCCGGTCCAGCGTCTTGCCCTCAGGGACGAACGCCGCCGGACGGATCAGAGCATGCCAGGGCCGGGGATCGTCGGGCCCCACAGCCAGGATGTCCTTGGCGTAGATGACGCCGACCACCGCGTCGGGATTGCCGTCGTACACCAGGAGCCGGGCGTGCTCGGAGCTGCGGAGCGTACGCACCACCTCGTCCCGGTCGGCGGCCATGTCCACCGCGACGATGTCGATACGTGGGGTCATGACTTCAGCCACCGTGGTGTCGGCCAGAGAGAAAACACCGAGGAGCATCTCTCGTTGCGCCTGGCCGGACTGGCGGCTGTTCTGGGCCGGCGCTCGGGCCCGGGCCCGCTCGTCCGCCCATGCGGCCAGCCGGAGCAGAGGACGAAACGGTACCAGCGTAGCCACCGCGGCACGCCGGGCCGGCACGGTAAGCTCGGGAGCGACCGCGGCCAGCAGGCGCGGCACCAGATCGCCCAGTACCCACACCAGGAGCACCGCGAGAAAAAGCCGCACCAGACCCAACGCCGGGGACCAGGCCCACCAGGCGACCGCGCCTCCGGCCGCAGCGCCGGCCAGCATGAGGAGCGCGAGATGGGCGACGTGCAGGTCTCGCGAGCGGCTGCCCGCGATATCGCGTGAGCCCAGCTGCTCGCTCAGAGCCCGCGGCAGGTCCGCGTCGGATTCAGCGGCCAACGCCAGCCACGCGGCCCAGAGAGTGAGCAGTGCCGCCAGCAGAGGCGCGATGAACAGCTGCAGCATCGCAATCATGCCAAGGCCTCTACGTAGCGTTCCTGCCGCCGCCACATGGCGGAGCGGGTGCGCTCGTTGCCTTCGGGGTGCTCTCGCCCGAGGGCGTGCAGGGTTCCATGCACGATCAGCCGGATCAGCTCCTGCCGCAGTGGAATAGAGCGAGCGCGAGCCTCCCGGCGCGCCACCCAGGGGCAGATATAGATATCGCCGGCGATTCGACCGGCAGGGTCAGCCAGGGCAAAGGTGAGCACGTCGGTGGGGTAGTCGTGCTGCTTGTGCTCGGCGTTCAGCCGGCGCATCGTCTCGCGGCCAACAAAGGTGACTGAGATAGCCGCATCCCGCCGTTCGGATCGGAGCACCGTCTCGACGATACGGCGGACCAAGGCACGAGAAAGCGGCAAACGGCGACCGCTCACCACGACCTCACTCACGCTCGACGGACTGGAATTCCGGCGCCTGGAACTCCGGAGCAATGCTTCCGCTCGGGCGAGGATAGCCGATCCGCTTGTGGTAGGTACCGGACATTACCCGGGCAAACTCCCGTTTAATCCGGTCGAGATCCCGCAGGGTGAGAGGCGCATCATCCAGCTGCCCGCTGCCCATCTTCTGCTGCACCAGCTGTTCAATCGCATTGCGCACGGCCTCGGGCGTGGGATTGTTCAACACCCGTACGGCCGCCTCTGCCGAGTCGGCCAGCATGGCCACCGCGGTCTCGGCCGACTGGGGCCGGGGGCCAGGATATCGGAAGTCGGCCGGATCCACCCGCCCGTCCGGCGCGCTTCCCCGGGCGCGGTTAAGGAAGTAGGTGATATAGGTGGTTCCATGATGCTCGGGGATAAAAGCTTTCACGACTTCCGGCAGAGCAGCCGCCTCGGCCAGCGCAATGCCATCCAGCACGTGGTTTCGGATGATTTTTGCCGATTCGAACGGGGTCAGCTGTTCGTGCGGGTTCGGGGCGCTGCCCTGGTTTTCCATGAAGTGCCCCGGGGTGGCCAGTTTCCCGATGTCATGGTAGTAACAGCCAACCCGCGCAAGCAGTCCGTTCGCGCCGATGATGTTGCAGGCGGACTCGCAGAGGCTGGCCATGGCCAGGCTGTGGGCCCAGGTACCCGGGGCCTCCAGCGCGAGCCGCCGGAGGAGCGGCCGGCCGAGATCTGATAGCTCGAGCAGGGTCAAATCGGTGGTGATCCGGGTTGCAGATTCCGCCAGCGGCATGACGATCATGGCCAGCGCAGCACTGGCCAGGGCGATGACCACGTCCAGCAGACTGCTCCCGATAATGGTCCCGGTGGACCAACCCTGCACCAGACCCACTGTGATTGTAGCAAAGATTCCCGCTCCGGCCACCACGCCGATGGTCAGATAGAGATGGCGTCGCCGGCGCACCACCCGGATTCCGACCGCACCCGCCACTCCGGTCACCAGCCCGAAGAACAGCACGTAGCTCTCCCGCAGCGCCCACTGGCCGTCGAGCAGGATGGCGAGGGTAACCGCCGCATAGACGCCGATCCATCCGTTGTACAGCATGGTCATCAGGATGGCGACGAACGGAATGGGCACCAGCTCGGGCCGGCCGGGGAAGAAAGTGGCGAGCACCGCGGTCAGCAGCACGACCAGGGCGAAGAGTGCTCCAAAGAAGATGATCTCGCGAAGGTGGTCGTAACTCTCGCGGCGGTAGAACAGGATCAGGAGCCAGAAGCCGCCCAGTACCAGGGCATTGAAGAGCAACGCACCGGCGGCGCTTCGAACGGCTAGCCCCCCCGTTCCCCGGCGGCGATGTTCTTCCCGCAGGGTCACCAGTTTGGTGTGCACCTCTTCGGTGATGGGCTCACCAGCCCGCACGATCCGCTCTCCGGTCCGCACGGTGTACTTCACGGGATCGACACTTCCCCGCAGCTGCTGCCGCCGTGCGGCGGTCACCAGCGGGTCCAACACGATGGTGGGATGGTAGAAGGCGCCAACCAGGCGGCGCAGGGTACGCTGCCCCACCGCGGTCGGCAGGTTGATACCCGCGGCCTCCGCCTGCTCCATCAGATCGGCGAATGTCAGGATGGAGTCACGCGGAAGTAC
>DASPKB010000316.1:0-16761 GCA_035628315.1 Gemmatimonadales bacterium
ACATCATCTCGAATCGGAAGCGCTTCGGCGCGAGCCCTCCAAGCGGCCACCTCCGCTCGGAGCCGCTCAAGTTCGACCTCGTACTCACTCAGGCGGGTTGTCTTGGGTCTGCTGCGTCGCTCCTCACGACGTGCCGTCATATCCGTTCTCCTTGCTTCAGCTCCTCGAGCACGTCCTGAGCCAGTTCGTAGGGACTTACCCTGCCTTCGGCAACTTCGTCCAGCCGTTCACTGATGAGCTGCTCGGCACGGGTCTCCTCCCACACCCAGCGGCGGGTGGCGCGGTCGACGACTTCGCGGGTGCGCTCCATCAGCCGCTTCCGCCGCCGCTGCTCCAGCTCCCCGGTCGCGCCCAGCCATTCGTGATGGCGATCCAGCGCCGCTACCAGCTCCGGAATTCCGTCGCCCTTCACCGCACTGGTCAGTACGACGGGTTGTTCCCAGAGGTCGGAACGGCCGGATGAGGGAACGACCGAACGCTGCCTCGCTCCAAATTTTCCTCGTTCCGCCCGCACGCCGTGATGCGCCGGCACATTACGAAATGCGTTTCCGCGGCGGATCCCCAGCGTCACCTCGATCTCCTGACGCAGTTTGTCGGCCCCGGTACGATCTGCCTTGTTGACCACGAAAATGTCTGCGATCTCCATCACGCCCGACTTCAGCGTCTGGATGCCGTCGCCTGATTCAGGGACCAGCGCGAGCACCGTAGAATCGGCCATGCGGGCCACGTCGAGCTCCGACTGGCCTACACCTACAGTCTCGACCAGTATGCGATCGAAACCGGCGGCATCGAGCAGGTCACAAACTTCGCGGGTAGTGGTCGCCAGACCGCCAAGCGAGCCACGGCTCGCCATGGAACGGATGTACACTCCTTTGTCGAGGGCGATGGATTCCATCCGGATCCGGTCGCCCAGAAGCGCACCCCCGGTAAATGGGCTCGTTGGATCGACCGCCACAACGGCGACTTTGAGCTCCGCCGACCGATAGGCGTACACGAGGCGCTCAACCAGAGTGGACTTCCCTGCACCGGGAGGCCCAGTGATGCCGATACGACGAGCCCGGCCGAGCAGCCGGTGAACTTCACCGAGGAGCCGCTCGAAGCCGGGCCGGGTATTCTCTACCACTGAGATCGCCCGGGCCAGTGCGGCGGTATTGCCGGCCACCAGCTCCGAAGTCAGGCGATCGATGTCCATAAATGAAAGGTCGCCAGGGCCACTAGGTGAGGCAAGCGTCGAGAGCACGCTTGCCCTGCTGCAATCGTCTGCAGCGTGGGGCTGAACCCCGGGACCAGTCGACCTGTCCAAGAAGTGTGGACCCAGTCGGATTCGCCTACTTACCGGGGTATCAATGAAACGCCTCATCGGAACGTTCATCACAGGATCTACGCTGACTGCATCCGCTGCAGCCCAAGTGGCACCCGCGGCTGATCATCATCAGCATCTCTTCAGCCCGGCGATCGCAGCGCTATTGACGACTGATTCCAACAAGTTTCAGCCGCTTACTGCCCGCGAGCTGATGCCTCTGCTCGACAGCGCAGGTATTCGGCGGGCAGTGCTGCTCTCTACCGCCTACATGTACGGGAGTCCCCGGCGGAGTGTGGTAGACGAGTACGAGAAGGTTCGGGCCGAGAACGACTGGACCGCCGCTCAGGCAGCCGCATTCCCGGATCGACTGATCGCCTTCTGCGGCTTCAACCCGCTCAAGGATTATGCAATCAAAGAGCTGGAGCGGTGTGCCCGGCAGCCTGGCCTCCGTCGCGGTATCAAGCTCCACATAGGCAACTCTGACGTACAGTTGGACAATCCGGAGCACTTGGAGAAGCTGCGCAGCGTTTTCCGCGCAGCCAACCAGCAGCGCATGGCGATCGTGATTCACCTTCGGGCCTCCCTCTCCAGGCAGCGCCCTTATGGCGCTCGCCAGGCGCGCCTCTTCCTCGATCGCGTGCTCCCGGCTGCTCCTGATATTCCGGTGCAGATAGCCCATCTTGCGGGTACGGGGCCCGGCTATGACGACCCACCAGCGGACAGCGCGATGGCGGTCTTCGCCGGCGCCGTGCTGAAGCGTGAGCCCGGGACCGCGCGGCTCTGGTTCGACCTCACGACGGTAGCCGACCGGAACATCTCGCCAGAAACCGCCGCTCTTCTGGTGCGTCGAATTCGGCAGGTGGGTGTACAGCGGGTGCTCTACGGGTCGGATGCGGCGGTGGGAGAGAATATGCGTCCGCGAGAGGCGTGGGCCGCGTTTAGGCAGCTTCCGCTTACAGAGTCAGAATTCAAAACCATTGCCGGGAATCAGGCGCCATACCTCGGGCCTTGAGTCTCAGAACACCTCAGACACGTCGACCCGGTCGATCCGCAGACTCCTGACGCCTCCCCTGCTGTAGCCCACCACTGGAGCGCTCCAGCCGTGGTAGGCTACCCAGGTGCGGCCCTCTCGATCGCTGAACACCTCGGCTCCGCCGGGTCCCGCGGTCTCGCCGTCCGACGCCAGCACCGGCTTCTGGCCGATCTTGCGGCAGGGACCGACCGGTGACTCACAGACCGCATAGCCCACGCCATAGCGCTCGGTGTTCCACATGTTGGCAGAGTACAGCAGATGCCAGGATCCGGCTTCCCGCCACATGGTAGGTGCCTCGATCAACGGTCCTTCCCACAGCAGGTCCCGATTCAGGAGGGCGGCCGGCTCACCGAGCAGCGCGGTCCCATCCCTGCTGAGCCGCTGACTCCAGAGGGTAACCGGCTTGGCGCAGCAGTTCCCGTCGTTTTTCCATAGCAGGTATGGCTCGCCGGCCGAGTCGCGGACTACGCTGGCATCGATCGAGCCGCCCAGATCGGTCTGGCAGACGAAAGGGGATGACCGCCCGTCTACGAACGGACCGGATGGGGATGCGCTCTCCGCCCGGCCGATGCACTGCCGATCGGATTTGCGATCCCGCGCGGTATAGAAGAGCACAAAGCGGCCGTCCAGCTCGACGACAGCCGGGGCCCACGTCAAACTCCGCCCGCTTGCCGCCCAATCCGGCAAACGAGGCATCGCATCACCTACCGGCAGCCAGCTCACCAGATCGAGCGACCGCAGCGTGGGCACGTTGCTGGACCCGCGGTTCGTTGCGTAGGCGTAGAACACGGAATCGAGCCGGAGCACGAAAGGGTCGGCAAAGTCACCCGGATAAACCGGGTTGGGATAGCGGCTGAATCGAACCGGCTCAGCCGACGATTCCGGCGCTCCGGGGCTCGCCGGGAGGGCAGCCGAGGATGTAATCGGCCCGCTTTCGCAGGCCAGAAGCATGAGAGCGAGGGTGAGCGCACCGGTAGCTTGCCGGGGCAACGGCAGACGCTGCATGGATCGAGCGGTGGTCCGGGTACGGGGAGCGCGAGGGTGCGCGCGTCCCGAGCCGGGACGTCGCTCGGGAGCGACCTCGACCAAGGCAAAGCAGGTGCCCGTCACCGGATTGACGAGGCACCAGACTATTTCACAGCTACTTCACGTCGAATCAGGTGTGCTGCGAGGAGATTCAGTGGAAAGAAGTGCAGATCTTTGCCCGATCACGCCGGAACCATGACCAGGAAATCGTCAGTGACAATCTCGTGAACGGAAACCGGCTCTTTCGCCCTCTTGCAGAGCGCGGGAGCAGTGAGGTTAGTGCAAGAGGCTTGAGCTCAGGTCAGAGCCTAAGCGATCCTGCCTCCAGCCAGGCGGCCCTCGCGAATGGCGTAGTTGGTGCCGCGGTCCTCTGGATAGACCTGAGCCATGGTACTGAGGTAGAGTCCCCGCAGGGGCGTTTCAAAAGGAGGGATGAGAGAACCGTAGCGCCGAACTACGATCGGCTGGGCATACCGCGCCCGCCACACGTGCGCCGCGAGGATCCAGTCGGGAGAGAGTGCCGGAAACATCCGCTGCAGGTGGCGCAGGCAGAAGCGCACCACTTCGTCGTCCGGCATGCGGTACAGCTCGTCACTCTCGTGCAGATACTTCGAGAGATACACCAGCCTTCGCCCGCCATAGCTCTCCGGCGGCTCGAAGTTGGTATGCTCGATGACGCCAACGAACGGGAAGCCCGGATCATTGACGTTCAACCAGTAAGTATCGGACAGGCTGCGATCAAGCTCCAGTACAATGCAGATGTTCGCCAGGTACTGGATGCGCCGGAGAGACACCGCGTACTCCGGGTCGGTGTGGGGCTCTACCAGGTCGGCAACAATCGGCAGCGCGGGAGTCGCCAGTACCGCATCGGCGGGCAGGGGGCCATGCTCGGTACGAACCCCCGTTACCCGGCCGTCGTGCACCATCAGCCCGGTAACCGCCGACTCGAGGCGAATCATTCCACCCCGGGCGCAGATCGCCTGCGCCAGCTGGGAGGCGAGTGCGGCAAAGCCACCCCTGTAGTAGGCAAGAACTTCCTCTCCGCCTCGTCCCCGGCTTCCACCCCGGAGCTTCAGCTTGTTCCAGAACCACACGGCTGAGATGTCCCGGGCGTGAGAGCCAAACTTCCCTTCCAGGAGAGGGCGCCACACTACCTGATGCACCTGGCGCCCGCCCAGCCGTATGAGCCACTCCTCCGCGGTGAGGTCCTCCAGCTCCTGCCACTCTTTCACACGGCGGGCACGAAGTGCGAGAAGGCCTAATCTGAGCCGGGCCGGGAAAGACAGGGGAGTGAACCGGAGTACATCGGACGGGGTACTGAGCCGGAAGAACCGGTGTGCGTAGTACATCCCCGTGCGAGTAGGCCGATGAAGAACCTGATTTTCGCGTCCCAGCTCGCGCACGAGGTCCAGCACGTGGGTATCGCTGGTAAACCAGTGGTGGTAGAACTTCTCCAACCGGGTGCCGCCGACATCGAAGCTTCCCGCCAGACCACCCACTTCCTCCTCCGCTTCGCACACCGTCACCCGAATGCCGCGTTGCACCAGCTCCCACCCGGCGGAAAGTCCGGCGAATCCTCCTCCAATGATCACTGCGTGCGGCCCAGAAGGTGGTTTCATGCCGGAACCCGCGAGTCAGGCTGGATAGACTCCGGCACCTTCCTGGAGCGCCAACCGAATGCGAGAGCCCCGAGCCCGGCGGCTGTGACCGGAAGCCACAGCAGGAGGTGAGTCAGAAGCGCAAAGGCCGCCGCGGGAGCAGCGGGAGCGCCATAAGCGCTGAGTCCCAGGGCTGCGAAGTAATCGAAGGTCCCGACGTATCCAGGGGAGCTCGGAAGCAGAGTAGCCAGGGTAGCTGCAGCCAGGGCGAGCCAGGGAGCTACCCACGGCACCGGGAGGTGAAGCGCCCAGGCAACGCTCGCAAACACCGCACCCTCGAGCACCCATGCCAGGACACTAAGGGCCAGCACGGCGGCCGCTCGCCGGGAACGGAGCAGCGCGAGCGCCGCCGTCACCTGGGCGATGATACGATGGACTGAGGGCAGCCAGGTGCGGCCGGAAAAGAGCCGGGTCACCACCAGCTGAAGGGTGCCGGTAACAGCCTGAGGGAATGCGGTGAGCGCGGCCAGGGAAGCCAGGGTAACTGCTCCGGCAGCGGCAGCTGCCAGGGTAAATGCTCGCGGAAACACACTGGAGGTGCCGAGCAGTCCGGCGAATAGAATCAGCAGAAGAACCAGCAAGTCCAGCATCCGCTCGAGCATCACCGTCCCCGCGACGTGGGCCGCGGGCGCACGCAAAGCCCGCCGAAAGCCGAACACCCGCACCACATCACCCGCCCGAAAAGGCACGGTGTTGTTGAGGGCCAGGCTCCCCAGGAAGGGGCGCACGCACGCAGTGAAGGAAAGGCTGGGATCTGCCGCCCGAAGCATCAACCACCAGCGTGCAATCCGCGCGGCAAGGTCTAGAGTCAGGGCGGCCAAGCCGAGCAGAAGGATCCGCCAATCAGCTCGCGCAAGAATCTGCCGCACCTCTCCCCAGCTCACCGACCCAGCGAGGAGCGCGAGAAACACCCCGGCGACGACCAAACCGGCAATGGCGCGGAGCCAACGGTTGGAGGTCACGCCTGTTGCCGCGAGCGCCGGCCGTCTCCTCGAAGGTCCCGGGATCTCCGGCGCTCCCGCCAGCTGCGGCGTTCGTGGGGGTGTTGATCTCCTCCATTTTCCAGGCGCGGATATCCCTGAGCCCGATGCTCCATGCCGAGCGTTTCCTGGACGAGGTACAGCGGGCGGCGCTTCGCCTCGCCATAGAGCCGGCCGATATATTCCCCGATGATCCCCAGCGAGAGAAGCTGAGCACCGCCCAGGAACAGGATGGCGATGATGAGCGCGGTCCAGCCGGGCACCCACTGATCGGTGAACAGCCGCAGGGCCAGTGCGTACAGGATTACCACTAGGGCCAGACCGGCGGAGACGAAGCCCAGCAGGGTAGACAACCGGAGAGGTTTGATCGAGAACGACAGAATCCCATCCAGCGCAAATCGAACCATCTTGGGAATGGGATACTTGGTCTCTCCCGCGTAGCGCGCAGCTCGCCGGTAGGGCACACCGATCTGCCGGAAACCGGTCCAGCTCACCATGCCCCGAAGGAACCGGTCGCGTTCCGGCATGGCTACGATGGCGTCCACGACCTTCCGGTCGAGCAGCCGGAAGTCACCGGTATCCAGCGGAATATCCGTGTCGGAGAGCCAATGGATGAGGCGGTAGAACAGCCGGGCCGTGAGCAGCTTGAATCGGGTCTCCCCTTCCCGATCGGTTCGCACTCCATACACCACGTCGTATCCCTCTTCCCACCGGCGAACCATCTCGACCACCACTTCGGGCGGGTCCTGCAGGTCGGCATCCATCACGATCACGGCGTCGCCCTGGGCATGCGCCAGGCCGGCAGTGACGGCGAACTGATGGCCGAAATTGCGGGACAGGTAGACCACCCTCACGTGCGGATCTTCGAGCTGCAGCTGTTGCAGCATCTCTGGTGTTGCATCGCTGCTGCCGTCGTCCACGTATACGATCTCGTAGACGCTGCTGGCCTGAGCGATGGCGCCGCTGACCCGGCGGTGGGTCTCGCGAAGATTCCCCTCCTCGTTGTAGCAGGGGATCACGACGGCAAGAGCTCTCGCCGTCATCGCTCCGCCTCCCGGCTGGCCAGCCCGCGAGGCGGCCGCAGCTCGAAAATCGCTGCGCCGGCGCCGTCATGGATCAGGCGGTACCGGCGGTCGCGATCCAGCGAGTAGCGGAGCAACTGGCAGCAGGGTCGGTCCGGGCTCTTGGGGATGTATACGTGGGTGAATCGCTCACCGGTTCGCTGAGCCCAATCCCGAAGGCACCCGGAAATCCACCCGGCGCAGCCCTGCAATTCGATGTACTCCCGCTTCTTTTCGGCGAACTCGCCTACCGGCCGCCATTCGAAGCCCTGCACCGTCGCCACACTCTTGCGGTCGGTGAGTGCCGGCAGCCACTCCGAGTTGCGGTCGATTTCCCACGGAGTTCCTGCGACGATCAGGAAGCGGGCGTCGGGCGAGGTCTCGGCGGCCACCCACTTGAGCGCCTCACGTTCCTGCGGCGACAAGGCACCCATGTCCCGCATCCCGCCGGGAATCGGTGTTCTCATGAGGGCGCTGACCGAAGCGAATACGACGAAGAGCGCCAATACGACTTCCGGCGACCATCCCGCTCGTCCGGGACTTCTTCGGAGTGCAGGCAGCGGCAAGCGGCGCATGGCCGGCAGCAGGAGGTGCGCCACTGCGATGCCCGCAAGCAGCGCAATGGGCACCGTCGCGAAGGTGCTGCCCTGCCTCGCATCGAGGGTGACGATGGCAATCCACCAGGCCGGGAGCAGCCACTCTTTCATGGTCAGCGAGTAGAAGAACCCCAACGCTCCCAGCATCCCCACCAGGGCCAGTACCGACTCGGCAGTGCCCAGTCCCAGCTGTGCCAGCGTAACCACCGTGTCACTAAGGCTCAGCGAGCGAAAGATCGAGCCGCCGGTCGAGCTGGCCGCCAGGAAGGGGCCCGGCCCGTGCACCGAGAGTACGGTGAGCCACCATGGGGCGCTGAGGAGGATTGCTCCGAGTCCAGCCGCCACTGAGCCAAGCACCGCCTGGCGATGCCGGCCATAGGCCAGCAGGAACAGCACTCCGCTGAAGGCCACGAAAGGGGCGGTGCCCAGGTGGCTGAGCACCGTGAGGGCGGCCGTCAACGCAGCAAAGGGCACGTAAACCCAGCGCCGGCGGGTGTAGAACGAGTACAGCAGGCGAACAGTTACCAGTCCGAACAAGAACCCCAACGACCGGGTGAGGCCACCGCCCATGAGCATCCATATGAAGCTTCGCGGCACCAGTGCGAAGCCGATGATGGACGCAACAACTGCCGTACGGGATGAGAGAAGCGTTCGCGCCAGGTCCGCAAAAGCGATGACAAGAGCAACGGTCGTCACCAGCGGCAGCCAGCGGAATACATCTATCAGGTTCAGCGCCGTCCAGTCATCCAGCAGACCAGCCAGATAGAAACCAAATGGCGAGTACCCGTAGGGTATACCGGCATCGTTGTACGAGGTGTAAGCCGGAAGCCGGTAATCCGCGGCCTGGAGGTCGCGCACCATGCTGAAGAAGAGCCCGCCGTCATTGAGCGGGAAATCCGCGGCCAGTACATGATATGCCCGGACTGAGATCGCCAGGAGCACCGCGAGGACTACCGCCAGCCGGTAGCGGTGATTTCGCTGGACCTGGGCATAGTCCGGTATGGTGCCGGTGCCGCTGGGAGATGTGCGCCGGCGGTCAATGACCTGCTGGAGTTCGGTTGTGGTCACAACAGTGGTACCTGAAGACTTAGAGGAATACGCTCACCCTGCCAGCAACGTATGTAGGGGACGTGGTCAATCCTGCATCCGGTGCCACATGGATGTCGTGAGACATCTCACGAATCGGGCCTGGTAGCATGTTTGGCCTATGGCGTGGAAACTACAAACCCCAAGCAATCCGGCTCGCATGTAAGTTGCTGAGGAAGCTGTCCTTGCGAAGTAGCTCGGCGGGCGGATCTTCAAGGCAGGAGATCTACATAAGATGATAGCTCGCCTCTTACCAGCCATGCTTGCGTCCACGGCTCTAACCGGCTGTGGCTCGACGGGGCCTTCCGGAGTTCCTGCCCCGGATCTGTTGGTTACAACCGACAAGTCCACCTATTCACTGGCCGTGGACGTGGAGGCCAATGTCACGCTGATCAATCAGGGGCCACTTCAGATATATGCGCCCATGGGTGAGTACGTTTATGTCGAGCAGTGGTCGGACAATGGGTGGATCAACCGGCGTCCCTGGTTCGTGGTGGACGGCTATGGGCCCAGCTTTCCGGTGGCACCGGGAGATAGCCTGACCTCGCCGGCCATGAGCTTCGGTTACGTAAACCGGATGGCCGGAACCTATCGATTCGTCTTTCAGGTGGCGCTGGACCGCTTCGGCCGCCAGCCGGTGCCCGAATCAGAGCGCGTCTCCGAGCCCTTCATCGTGACCTGGTAGGGCTTAGTGTCCTCGTGTAGTGAGCTTTCCTCTTTACCGGGCCAGGCCGGTTAGTTCGCGGGCGATGTTGAAGACAGCAGTGAAGCCCAACGAAAGAGTGGTGTTGAGGGCTATGTCTCCCGGGCCGCGGCCGCGCTCCCAGGCCATGCGGGTGAAGCCGCCGGCGTAGGCGCCGGCGACGGCAGGTATAGAGAAGGCCCGGCTGCCATCCATTCGGCGGTCGGTAAAGGTTTCCAGCAGCGCATGCTCCACCTTGGGGCCGAATCCCTTGCACTCACAGGGCTGATAAGTGGTGCTCCGGCCCATTAGAGCGGCGAGTCCATGGCGAACGCTCACCTGTACCGCTGCCTGCGATGCCCGCGAGCCGATCCGGCGGGCTAGTCCATCCGCATCATCGCCCCAACTCGATGGCTTGCTCCACAACTGATCGAGTAGCCCGCCCCCGACTACACCGATAAACGCGCCCGGGCCGGCGAGGTCGTGCAGATAGCGGACGAGCCGCACATTTTCGGATCGGATCTGGAGCGAGAGCGAACGCGAGGCTGCGGCGGTATCCGCGGGAGCGACCGCCTGTGCACCGGCGCTGCCTGCGGCGCCAACCACCCCGCCCACAAGACAGCAACCCAGTATCATGGAGCGGCACATCGCCGCCGATCGTAGAACCGCCAAGAGCCGCCTTCTCGTAACGTAAGGAACCGTACCACCGGCCAGGTTTGGGCGGGCAGGACGGTGAATATGGGCCGGAGCCGCTTCGTGCCACAAGTGCGGGCAGCCCAAACCCGCACAGGAACGGATGAACAAGGACTTCGATTGAACCAGGGGATCGCGGACCAGCGTCTGCAGAACCAGCGGATCACACGGTCGGGGCCGCCGGGTGCCGCGAAGATGGTCTCCTGGCTTGGCGCGCTGCAGGCGCAGGAATACGGACCGGCCAAGTGGTCGCTAGGTCTCCGGCTGCCCCCGGGAGTATCCGATGCAGTAGTCGAGCGAGCCATCGATCGAGGTCAGATCCTCCGCACGCACATTCTTCGGCCCACCTGGCACTTCGTCGCCCGGGACGACATTCGCTGGATGCTGCAGCTCACAGCGCCTCAGGTGCACCGCACCATGTCCAACTACAACCGCCAGCTGGGTCTGGATTCTCCGGTCATGACCCGAGCCACCAGCATAATCGAACGCGCGCTCGGCGACGGGCAGTATCTCACCCGGCTCGAGCTGGGAGCCCAGCTAGAGAGGGCAGGTCTGCCCGGGAAGTCCACTCACCTCGCCCATATCATGATGCACGCAGAGCTCGAAGGTGTGGTATGCAGCGGTCCGAGGCGGGGTAGGCACTTTACCTATGCGCTTCTGGCAGACCGGGCACCGCAGGCGGCCGGGCTCGTTCGGGAAGAGGCTCTATCGAAGCTGGCGGGGCGGTACTTACAGAGTCATGGCCCTGCGACCGTGCGGGACTTTGCCTGGTGGTCGGGTCTGAAGGCTGCCGACGCAAAGCGCGGCCTGGAGATGCTTCGGGCAGACTCAGCCGTAATCGATGGGGTGAGATACTGGAGCCTCGGTCGCAGCAACCCTGTCACTCGGCGACGCACAACGGCGCATCTGCTTCCGGTCTACGATGAGTACCTCGTGGCATACCGCGACCGTGTAGCGGTGCCCCATACCCTGTATTCATCCTGGGGCGCCAACATCCGTCACGCGCTCGTCATCGATGGCCAGATCGCAGGAACCTGGAGAAGCAAGAGCGGCGACAGGGGGACTGAGGTGCAGGTCCAGGCGACTCGCGGGCTTTCCCCGATTGAACGCCGGGAGCTGAGCCGCGCGGTTGCCCGCTACGGGCGCTTTTTGTCCCGGCCGATTTCTTTTCGGTCAGCTGATCGGGCATAGGATACATTGTCAGCTCTCTCGCCGCCTCCAGGAGGTGCCGGAATGCGCTCGCTCCTCACTATCACGACCATGGGCGTGCTGCTCGCCTGTCAGCCCCGCACGCCCGATGGCGATCCCGAGCTCAAGTATCCCAGGGCTTCGGTGATCGGTGCCGAGCAGGGCGAGCGGCGATTTCTCCGAGGTGGCACGTCCCCGCTGCTCATCAAGGTGGATCCAGTCACCACCGGGTCACGCCGCATGGTGCTTGCCAGCTCCGATCTTCCGCCCGGAGACGAGATCCAGGTCCACCGTCATCTCGGTGAAGACGAGATCATCGTGGTTACGCGGGGGACCGCGCGAGTTCAGCTGGGGAAGGAGCAGCATACGGCGGGCCCCGGGTCCACCGTGTTCATTCCCCAGGGCACCTGCATCGCGCTGGCCAACATCGGCCGCGATACCTTCAGCATGTTCTTCGTGTTCTCATCGCCTGGATTCGAGCGGGTGCTTCGGGAGGTTTCCTCTCTTCCCGGCGCGCCTGTCCGCCGGCTCACACCTGAGAAACGGGCCGCAGCATTCCAGCGCGGCCATGCGGAGGCGGGGCCCACCCATTGCTAGGACATGACAACACCCGCTGAAGTCTGGCTGCGCGGACCGGTGCCTGGCATTCAGCCAGTGCTGCAGCCCGCCGCCCATGCCTTGCTCCAGGCGGGTGAAGACGTGCTGCCGATCGTGCAGCGCCTCACGCCGGCCCAGCTGTGGGCCCGGCCCGGAGGCGCAGCCGCGATCGGCTTCCATCTGGCGCATCTGCCGGGGAGCCTCGACCGGCTGCTCACCTACTCGAGGGGCGAGAGCCTCAATCCCGATCAGCTTGCCGCGCTCGTTGCGGAGCGCACCGTCCACGAGGATCGTCCCGAGCTCAGCACGCTGATGGACCGGTTTCAAGCCAGCCTGGACTCAGCTGTTGCGTATCTACGAGCCGTGCCGAATGACGTGCTCCTCACTCCGCGGGAAGTCGGTCGGAAGCGCCTCCCCTCAACCACCCTCGGTTTGATCTTCCATGCCGCTGAACACTCCGCGCGCCATGCAGGGCAGATCGTAACGCTGGTCCGGATCGTACAGGCCCGAGAGTAGCTCCCCTCACGGTGGGCTGGACCCGCAGCGGTGTCTCTGGGGCTGCGGTTATTTTGGACGCTTACTCAGATCACATATCGCCTGAGGAGAACGAGTGCTCAACGCGATCGAGACAGCCGGCCTGATCAAGACCTTTGGTGATACTCGCGCTCTGGACGGAGTGGATCTCCAGATCCGGAAGGGCTCGGTATACGGTCTTTTGGGGCCGAATGGTGCCGGCAAGACCACTACCATCCGTATCCTGGCCACGCTC
This sequence comes from Gemmatimonadales bacterium, assembly GCA_035628315.1. Taxonomy (GTDB): domain Bacteria; phylum Gemmatimonadota; class Gemmatimonadetes; order Gemmatimonadales; family GWC2-71-9; genus CAVVWJ01. The sequence continues at coordinate 12,673 of DASPKB010000316.1, forward strand.
CTCAAACCCGACGGCGGCACCGCGCGCGTGCTGGGCCACGACGTAATGCGTGAGGCCAAGACTGTCCGGGAAAAGGTGAGCCTCACCGGCCAGTATGCATCGGTAGATGAAGACCTCACCGGTTACGAGAACATGGTGCTGGTCGGCCGGCTGCTGGGGCTCCCCTGGCGCGGTGCCCGGGATCGCGCTTCGGAGCTATTGGAGGCGTTCGGGCTGGCGGATGCGGCGGGACGGCAGGTGCAGACCTATTCCGGTGGCATGCGCCGCCGGATCGACATCGCGGCCAGCCTAGTGGCAATTCCGGAGGTGCTGTTCCTGGATGAGCCCACGACCGGGCTCGACCCACGTAGCCGCAACCAGGTGTGGGAGCTGGTGCGGCGGATCGCAGCCGAGGGTACGACCGTACTGCTCACAACTCAGTACCTGGATGAAGCCGACCGACTGGCGGAGCGGCTCGCTGTGGTGGATCACGGCAAGGTCATCGCCGAGGGCACCAGCCGCGAGCTCAAGGCGCAGGTGGGTTCAAACGCCTTGCATGTCCGGCTCGCGAGCGCGGACCAGCGGCGCCTGGCAGAGGAGCTGGTCCAGCGCGTGCTGGGTGACGGCCTCCTGCCTGTCGCCGAGCCGGCGGAGCTGGCCGCGCGCCTGGAGAGCCCGGCGCAGGCAGCACGGGTGCTGGAGGCGCTTGCCCGGCAAAACGTGGAAGTGGCCGAATTCTCGGTGGGCAATCCAAGTCTGGACGAAGTGTTTCTGGCGCTGACCGGCCGAACGTCCGAGCATCCAGTACCGGAGGAGGTCAGGTCATGACCACGATCGACGTCCTTCCCTCGGGCGAGCGCACCCATCAGCTGCTCGGGATGCGGGCTCGTCCCAGCCCTGCATCAGCGCTGTCCACCGTGGTCACCCTCGCCTGGCGCGCCATGCTCAAGATCAAGCATGTGCCATTCCAGCTTTTCGACGTGACCGTGATGCCCATCATGTTCACGCTGTTGTTCACCTACATCTTCGGCGGCGCGCTGGCGGGCAGCCCGCGGGAGTACATCCAGTATCTGCTGCCGGGGATTCTGGTGCAGACCGTCGTGTTCATTACGGTCTACACCGGCATGGGGCTGAACACCGACATTCACAAGGGACTATTCGACCGCTTCCGCTCGCTCCCAATGTGGCAGCCCTCTCCTCTGCTCGGCGCCCTCGCGGGCGATTTGTTCCGCTATTCGGTGGCGTCCACGATCATCCTGATCATGGGCTTCATCCTCGGTTTCCGGCCCCAGGGTGGCATCGTTGGCGTGCTGCTGGCAATGGCGCTGGTGATGGTCTTCGCCTTCGCGCTGAGCTGGCTCTGGATCATCGTGGGAATGCTGGTGCGGACGCCCGAGTCGGTCATGACCACGAGCTTCGTCTTCCTCATGCCGCTCACGTTCGCGAGCGACATCTTCGTCCGGCTGGAGACCATGCCAGGCTGGCTGCAGGAGGTTGTGGGCCGGAATCCGGTGACCCAGCTCGCGAACGCCTCACGTGCCCTGATGCACGGCCAAGCGGTAGGCATGTCCGTGTTGTGGGTGCTGCTGGCTTCCGCGCTCATAGTAGCGGTGGCGGCACCAGTGGCGATGCGGATGTACCGCAAGGAGCGGTAACTCACATGGTGGAACTCTCGCGCTCGTAGAGGTCCCTTCTCTATCAGATCGATCAGCAACGGCGAAGTGAATGTATGGGCGGGAATTGTAGCAGATCATCCGCTACTGAAACTGCTGGGTGGCTGCTAGCGTAGAGCAGGTTACGCGAGCATCTTCGCAGCCATGTTTCAGGGCAAAGCGGTTCTCGTCACCGGCGGCACCTCCGGCATCGGCCGGGCGGCAGCCGAGGCTTTCGCCCGGGCCGGAGCGCGGGTGGTAATCGCGGGCCGCCGCACCGAGCTGGGCCGGAAGGTGGAGGCGGAGCTCCGAAGGAATGGCGAGATCAGGTTCGTTCAGGCAGACGTGTCGCGCTCGGCCGACGTCGATCGCCTGATCGCGTCGACGGTCGCGGAGTTCGGCCGGCTCGACGCCGCATTCAACAACGCCGCGACTACCGACGGAGCCCTCTCCCTCACTGCCGACTTCACCGAAGAGCAGTTCGACCGCTCGCTCGCAATGAACCTCAAGAGTGTGTGGCTCTGCCTGAAAGCAGAGATCCGGCAGATGCTAACGCAGACTCCTCGGGGCGGAGTTATCCTCAACACCTCGTCGGTGAACGGCCTCGGCGGTGCACCCGGAGGGGCGCTCTACTCGGCGGCCAAGGCGGGCGTGCTCGCGCTCACCAAATCGGCGGCCCAGGAGTACGCCACCCAGGACATCCGGGTCAATGCACTGGTGGCGGGAGCGTTTCGGACCCCCATGCTGGAAGGCATCTTTGAGGCGGTCGGAGCGCAGGGTGGAGGCCCCGACGCCGTGGAAGCGCAGTACGCGGCTCTGAATCCGATGCGCCGGATCGGCAGCCCGGAGGAGGCGGCCCAGGCGGTGATCTGGCTCTGCTCCGACGCAGCTTCCTACGTCACCGGTCACTCGATGATCGTCGACGGAGGCATGACGGCCGGTACCCGCTGAGCAATGAGATGAGCTCCGTTCTCGGGACGGCGCCTCCAAGGGCTGTGCTCGCCGCTACCCGGATCGCGTCCGTGGACCTGATCCGTGGCGCGGCGATGATCCTGATGGCGATTGACCATGTGCGGATTTACGCGGGCATCCCGCCGGGCGGCCCCACACCGGGCATCTTCTTCACCCGCTGGATCACCCATTTCTGCGCACCAGCCTTCATCCTTCTCGCCGGCACCAGCGCGTACTTCTACGGCCGCCGTCATCCTGACCTCTCGCAGTTTCTCCTGCTGCGCGGCATCTGGTTTATCCTGCTTGAACTTACGATCATCCGTGTCGGGTGGACCTTCAATCTCGATTTTACCGGCTATCTCTTGGCCGGCGTCATCTGGGTGATCGGCTGGTGCATGATCCTTATGGCCGGACTGGTGCAGCTCCCCCTCCCCGCCGTGGCGGCATTCGGCGTGGTCGTAATTGGGCTCCACAACGCCGTGATGCCACCCATCCTGCCGCTGCTGCCGGTGCCGCTCCGAAGCGTACTCTACACCGCTTTCCTGGATCCGCCGATTGGACCACTCATGGTTTTGTACTCGATAATCCCGTGGGTCGGGGTGATGGCGGCGGGCTACGCCTTCGGGCAGGTGCTGACGTTGGAGCCGCAGCGGCGGGACCGCATCTGCTACGCCGTCGGGCTCGGCGCGGTTGGGCTATTCCTCCTGCTCCGCGGCACCAACATTTATGGCGATCCGCTTCCCTCGACTGCCAACATCGAGATGCCGGCACTGCTCTCGTTCCTGAACACCACGAAGTATCCGGCCTCGTTCAGTTTTCTGCTCATGACCCTGGGCCCAACAATAGCCTTGATCCCGCTGCTCGAGCGAGCGCGAGGAAGAGCAGCGGAATGGGTCACGGTTTTCGGGCGAGTGCCGTTCTTCTTCTATGTCCTCCACATACCACTGATCCACGGGATGGCGCTGGTGATTTCCTGGATTCGGGAGGGCACGCTAAACCCCTGGCTGTTCGCCAACCACCCGATGGGCAACCCGCCTCCGCCGGAGGGCTACGCCTGGAGCCTCGGCCTGCTCTACTTGATATGGGCCGTAACCATCGTGCTCCTCTACTCCTTGTGCCGCCGGTTCGCCCGCTTCAAGGCCCACCGCAAGGAATGGTGGTTGAGCTACCTGTAATCATACGAATTCCGGCCGTGCTGCTCCTCTTGACCATTCTTGCCGGAGGCGTCCGCGCTCAAACCGAAACCCGGATTCCGGCATCTGAGCTTATGCTGCGCCAGGCCCCTCCGAACAGTTCAGTGTAGGTAGCCGCAATGAGAGTCTTTGTCGCCGGTGGTACCGGGGCAATCGGCAGATTCCTCCTGCCCGAGCTGGTCGCGGGCGGGCACAAGGTGGTCGCGCTGGTGCGGAGCGAGGAAAAGCGGAAGCAGGTCGAAGCAGCCGGCGCACGGGCCGCCTTCGCGGACGCGCTGGATCCCATCGGGCTCACTGCCGCGATACGGATGGCC
>DASPKB010000317.1:0-2593 GCA_035628315.1 Gemmatimonadales bacterium
CCATCAGAGCTCCAAAAGCGGTGAGCGCCACGATTTGCGGTGCGGTAAAGTAGCCGGCCAGGCGCTGGTACACTTCGTCCGGGACCTTGAAGGGAGAGGTCGCCAGCTTACGCCCGAATTCGAGAACTACAGCCTCACGCTCATCCAGCCTCAACCGATCAGGATTTTCTCCCGTCTGGATGAGCATCCGACGGAAGAAGGTGGAGCAGATCAAGCAGTCCGTCTCAGCGGAAATCGCGTGAGCATACAGCGTGGTGAGCCGCTCGCCGAGGAATGGCTGTACCGCGTCACGCAGCGGATACCACTCCATCAATCCCTTGAAAGCGGGTAGAGAGTGAAGCAGTGTCCGCTTCATGTTCGTCATGCGCGCGTGGTTGCGGACGTGGGCTTCAGCCGCTTCCCTGGCCTCAGGCGCGGCGGCTTCGATATCGACTGGAGCGATGCGAGGCATGCTGGAAGGCTCCGTGCGAGGGGACGCGACCGAGTCAATCTACGGCGGTCCGGCGGGGGGGAGAAGAAGCTGGATCGACCTGCTTACAGGACACGTCGGGAGGCGACGTGACGCTTCAGGTACCACTTTCCTCGGGGACTGTCCAGCTCATCGTACACCACACCACCCGCGCCGGCGCTGGAGTGGAGGATTCGGTTATCCCCAAAGTAGATGGCCACGTGGTCGATCCTGCGGCCGGTGCTGGCAAAGAGGAGAAGGTCGCCTGGTACCAGCGATTCGACGGAGAGCGGAATCGATTCCCCCGCCGAGGCCTGGAGCCGCGAGGTGCGGGGCAGGCTTATGCCGTGGCGGGCGAAGACGTACTGCACGAACCCCGAGCAGTCGAACCCGGAGCCGGGTGACTCGCCTCCATAGCGGTAGCGCGTCCCGATATAGCGCTTGGCCGTGGCGAGTACCCGAGCGGCACTGGCCGAGGTCGCGGCCCGGGTCCGCGTCCGGGAACTGGCAGCCTTGGAGCGGGAGGCAGGTGTGGCGCTAACGCTCACCCCGTGTCCTCCCAGAGTGGCAACTACGGACACCGGCCCTAGTGCCGCCTTCACGACCGGACGCTGAAGCCGAGGAAGTGAGAGCGTGACCTGCGCAGCCATCACAGTTGGGAGCCCGGCCAGGAGCGGCAAGGCGCAAGCAACGATTTTCATCAGTACCTACTCGATTGTGACGGGGAGGGCCAATGCAGGAGGTATGCCAATACTGGAACCGACAAGTCCTGCCTCAGTGAGAAAGAGGCTGCCGCCCGATGGAAGCCCTCCTCGCCGCTCGGCTCGGGTAATCACCAGGCGGTCCTTGGCCCGGGTCATCCCAACGTAGAGCAGCCGGCGGGCCTCCTGGATTTCCTCTTCGAGGTTCTCCTCCAGAGCTTTCCATCCGGGGAGCTGCTGGTTCTCCACTCCCACGATGTAGACCCGCGAGAACTCCAGACCCTTGGTCGAGTGAAGCGTCAGCAGGTTGATGCGGTTGGGATCGGTGTCCACACCGGCACTGCTCGACAGGGAGGCGCGGCTTAGCAGATCGTCGATCTGCTGGGCGACCGTGTCGCCCACACTCGCCTGGACCAACATGCGAAGCCGCTCCACCGCCACCGGGTACCGCAGCGACAGGGGTCGGTCTGCCCGGATCCGCTCCATGAGGGCGGCACCGCCGAGACGTTCGATGACGAGCTCCAGCGCAGGTGCGCCCTCAGCTCCGCGCGCCAGCTCCGCAGCGTAAAATTCGAGGCAATCGCTATAGCGTCCCAGAGTGAACGGGCGGGTAATGTCTCGGAGAAGACTTTCCTCTTCCGCACCGCTAGGCCGGCGGTCCAGCGCCAGGGCAAGACCGAGCTGATCCAGCAGGTTGATTGCCGCGATCTTTCGGGCGCGGCGAAGTCTCAGCTCGTTAAGCGCGGGGACGACTCCCGCCAGCATGTAGGCATCGTCGAAGGCATGATGAGCCCTCCCGACTTCGACGTTGAACCGGGCCGCCAGCTCGGTGAGCCGGGCGCTGCCCTCGACCAGGGAACGGGCCAGCGGCAGGGTATCGTAGAAAATCAGGTCCTCGATTCCCGGGAAACCTTCGCACAGACGGCGCAGCACCGGGACGTCGAACTCCTGGCCGTTGTGCGCCACCAGAAGATCGTTTCCAACGAAGGAACGAAAATGGAGCCACACTTCGGCCAGGCAGGGCGCGCCGACCAGGTCGCGATCGGTGTAACCGTGAATCTCGGTTGCACGGGGAGCAATAGGCTGGTTGCAGGCGATGAGGCTATGGAAACGGTCCACCACGACCCGGTTCCGCACCCGCACAGCAGCGATCTCGACGATCTCGCAGGTGTCGATGTCGAAATCACTCGTCTCGATGTCGAAGGCAACAAAATCATCGAACTCGCTCTTCAACCCGCGCGTCTGGATCAACTGCAGCGCCTTGAAGACCCGAATCGCTCCACCAGGAACGTCTCCCGGTCTTAATACCAGATCCTTTGCCGCCGCCGAATCACCTGGCCCCAGCCTGGTTGCGTTTGGCATTCCGCCCGCGCGGAGCATAGCCGCGAGCGGGATCTCCATTCCGTTGCAGGGCTCCAGCCGGATTGGCTGGTCTGCCTGAACC
>DASPKB010000318.1:0-4457 GCA_035628315.1 Gemmatimonadales bacterium
GAGGATCGCGAATTACTTCGGTAGGGGTGGGGGAACAAGCGGAAGGAGCGGACAAAGCGGAAGCGGACCTTCCGCTGGTTTCGCCTTTACCGCCCATTCCACTCACGAGGGCCCTGCAGCCACCACCGAAGGCGGTACCTCCGCCCGATACTGCTCGAAGTTCTCCCGGAACATGGTGGCGAGCTTCCGGGCCTGGGCATCATAGGCTGCGGGATCGGCCCAAGTGCTGCGGGGCGAGAGGATTTCCTTGGGGACGTCCGGCACTTTCGACGGCACCTCAAAGCCGAAGACCGGATCCTTGGTGTACTTGACTCTATCGAGCTCACCGGCGAGCGCGGCCCGGAGCATGGCGCGGGTATAAGTGAGCTTCATCCGAGAACCCACTCCATGCGGCCCGCCGGTCCAGCCGGTATTCACCAGCCACACCTTCGAGCCGTGCTTCGCGATGCGCTCGCCCAGCATCTTGGCATACACTCCGGGAAGCAAAGGGAGAAACGGCGCGCCGAAGCAGGCAGAGAAGGTTGCGGTCGGCTCGGTGACCCCGCGCTCGGTGCCCGCCACCTTGGCCGTGTAGCCGGAGAGGAAGTGGTACATGGCCTGGTCCGCGTTCAACCGGGCGACCGGCGGCATGACCCCGAATGCATCGGCTGCCAGGAACACGATGTTTTTCGGATGGCTACCCGAGCCGCTGGGAGCATGGTTGGGAATGGCATCGATGGCATAGCAGGCCCGGGTGTTCTCGGTAATCGTGTCGGCATCGAAGTTTACCGCGCGGGTGGCGGGCTCCAGCACCACGTTCTCCAGCACCGTGCCAAACATCTGCGTGGCCCGATAGATCTCCGGCTCGGTATCCGGCCGCAGGCGGATCACCTTGGCATAACAGCCACCCTCGAAGTTGAACACGCCGCGGTCGCTCCAGCCGTGCTCGTCGTCGCCGATCAGCTGGCGGCTGGGATCGGCCGACAGCGTCGTCTTCCCGGTACCTGACAGCCCGAAGAAGATGGCGGTGTCACCCGAGGGGCCGACATTTGCGGAGCAGTGCATCGGAAACACCCGCTGGCCGGGCAGCAGGTAATTCAGGGCAGTGAAGATGGATTTCTTCATCTCGCCGGCGTATCGGGTGCCGCCGATCAGCACGACGCGTTTGGCGAGATTGAGGACAATAAACGTGCCACTGCGGGTCCCGTGTCGGGCCGGGTCGGCCTGGAGATCGGGGGCGTGCAGGACAGTAAACCCCGGACGGAACTGCGCCAGCTCCGCGGGCATTGCCCGGATGAACATGTTGCGCACGAACAAGGCGTGCCAGGCGTTCGGCGTGATGAAGCGGACGGGCAGCCGAAAAGCCGGGTCGGCTCCGGCAAAGACATCCTGGACGAACACCTCGCGGGCATCGAGATGCCCTCGTACATCCTCCTGCAGCCGCTCGAAGGCGGCGCTATCGAGCCGGGCATTCTTCTCCCACCAGATGTGCTCCACCAGGCCGGCATCGTCCACCAGAAACTTGTCCTTGGCGGACCGTCCGGTGTGGGGTGCGGTGACAGCGGTAAATGCGCCGCGGTCAGTCAGCGTTCCCTCGCCGCGCCGCACCGCGTGCTCGATAAGCATGGGCGGCGTCAGGTTGGCGTGGATCCGGATAGGGAAGAGGCCGTGCTCAACGAGGGTAAGGTTCTCTCGAGGAACTGAGGTGGTCTCGGTCGTCATACGCTCCCATTGCCCGTTAGTCGCGAAAGATCAATGCCTCGGCCGGCACGTGCAACTTCAGCGTGGTGCAATCGTCAGAGTCGGCGCGACGTGATATGCCAGCTCGGCCGTTGCCCGATCGCTCACGCTGAGCTCCGACACCACCGGATCGGAGTACATGATGTCATTCGGGTCCGGCGAGTGCGCGAATATTCCTATGGCGTGCCCCAGCTCGTGCGTCACTGTGAGTGCAAGGCACTCGCCGACCTCTGGTGCCGAGGGATCGAACCGCGGGTTGACGTACACCCGTATGGGCGGCTGGATCTCCGAGCTACCCTCCGGCAAATCCAGCTCGGTCTCGCCCTCGCATTCCGGCGCAGCGGCCTTAATGCCGACGGAAAAGCCCGCCTTGCTGGGTAACCCCACCCGGACAACAATGTCCGCAAGGTTCGAATCTGCCACGACTTCGGCGGTGAACTCACCATAGAGAAAGGCTGCTTCCCAGCTTTGCAAACCCCGCTCTACGTAAGCCGGCAAGCTCAGACTGTCTTCCGTGTAGACCCTCACCGGCAGCCGCGAGCGAGGCCAGTGAAAGCTGAGCGTGTCAACGGTACCCGCCGGGTTGCCCGTGATAAGCCGCCACTCGTAGACCTCGTTCCGGCTGGGAGATGCAATCTCCGCGCACGAAATTCCAGACAACCCCGTGGCCAGGATTGAAAGTATCGGCAGCCCCGGCCGGACCTTCATCGGCGGGCCCGGGCCAGCCCTATGGTGGCTGAAATGCGCTGAACCCCCTGGCTCCCGGTGAATCTTCGGGACTCCAGCTCATCGGTGCTGAAGCGGTGGAAGTCGTAGCGTAGCGACAGCATGAGGTCCCAGCTCCGCATCACCTGAGGCCGGACATCGATCCCCCCGCCCACGAGAAAGCGGGTGCTTCCCCCCTGGAGAAAGAGTCCTTCCTCTTCGCCGGGCCAGTAGCGAATCAGGCCCAGCCCACCCCGCCAGCCGATTCGCCCGACGATCGGCCCGTCCATACCGAGCACCAAAGCAATTGTGCGCAGCGTTCCGAGGTCCGAATCAGTTCCCAGCTCACGAACTTCGTAGCCTGACGTGGTCAGGGTGGCCTCCAGACCCGCCCGGTAGTTTGGAGCGAAGGGCACAGCCGCCCCAAGCGCCAGGGTGGGCGCCAGCCCGGGCCGTACTTCGATCTCCTGAATAAGACGGTCGCGTGCCAGCTTGGTGGATCCGGTCAGCCCAACTCGGGCGTAGTAATCAACTTGAGCATGGCTGGCGGAGGCGGCGGCAGGGAGTGCAACAAGGACAGCGCAGAGGAATCGCATGGCGAAAGTATGGACGCAAGGCTAAATCCGGTCAACGTTTGCGCTGAGGGGCCCGGGCATAGGCGCGCAAGCGGCGCAGCATCTTCCGATCGGCCGTTACCTCGTCCTTTCCCTTGGGAGTTTCCAGGATTTTGATGGTGCGGGAAAAACGGGGATCGGTCATGATCCGCCGGAAGGGGGGTGCTCCCAGGCTGCCTTCGGCGATCAATTCGTGGCGGTCCCGGCAGGATGCAAACGGTGTCTTGGAATCGTTGAGGTGAATACAGTGCAAAGCGTCGAGTCCGAGAATCCGATCCCACCGGCGCCATACCCCGTCGTAATCCCCCACCAGGTCGTAGCCCGAGGAATAGAGATGGCAGGTGTCGGCACAGAAGGCCACCCGGTGCCGGACGTCGTCGGCAATGAGCTCACGCAAGACCGCTAAATCCTCGAACGTGCTGCCCAGCGCGGTGCCGCACCCGGCTGTGGTTTCCAGCAGGACAGTGACCGAACCTGGAACTGCGCGCAGGCAGCGGGTGTAGGCAGCCGCGTTACGGGCCAGCCCCGCGGCCCGGCTGTCCATGTAGTTGCCGGGGTGCGACACGAGATAGGGGATGTGATATGCCTCGCACCGGCGAAGCTCGCAGATGAAAGCGGCCTCCGAGCGAGACGTTAAAGCCGGATCGGGGGATGCGAGGTTGATAAGGTACGAATCATGCGCCACTATACTGGAGAATTGCAGGCGTTCGCATTCGCGACGGAACGTGGTACACGAGTCGTCGGCGATGAGCGGCTCGCGCCACTGGCTCGGTGTCTTGGTAAAGACCTGAATCGCGGTCGCTCCGATCGCCTTACCTCGAACCGGCGCCCTATGTACACCTCCTCGAGTCGAGACATGGGCCCCCAATCGCTCAGGGGAAGTCAACCGATTCATCTCTACCTCAGTGGCGTGTGAGCGAGCAGGCGTCTGAGCAGGTCGGGCGTCCCCGGGTTCTGCTCGCTGGTGAGCCGGCTGCTCGCCCCGAAGGTCTGGAGCAGGCGCTCACCGCCGCCGGGTTCCACGTGCGCGAGGACGGCTCCCCGCCATCGTCTCCTGCGGACGCCATCCTTATAACACTGCGCGAGTTCGATGAGCCTGCACTGGCCAAGCTGCTAGGGGGGAACAATGCCGGCAACCACCAGGTTCCCCCCAGCATTGTGGTGATCGCCAGCACACATTCCCATGCACCAGCCGCGGCGCTGCGCCTGGGCGCGGCCGATGTTCTGGTTGCCCCGGTTCATCTGCCCGAGTTGTGCGCCCGGTTGCACGCCCGTCTTCGAGATCGCAGCGTGGAAACCGCGAATGGTCGGGTCCCCTCGAATTCGTCACCGGGTGCCCAAAATGACACGCTGGAGCATCGAGTACAGGAGGAGTTCGAGCGCGCCCGGCGCTACTCCCTCAGCTTCAGCCTGGTTCTG
>DASPKB010000319.1:0-4427 GCA_035628315.1 Gemmatimonadales bacterium
AACTCGGCGGCAACAAAGAAGGCGTTGGCGAGCACCAGAACGACGACCGCTACCAAGCCGAGCAGTATCGGAGGCGACTCTGCCGGTTCCATACGTCCCAAGTCTAGTAGCGCGATGCCTACCCTGCGAGGGCAACTGATCCGCAGGCTGAAGGTCCCCCCGTTCGAAGCGCTCGAGCCCTATCTCCCGCGGCTGGCCGGCGTCGACCCGGAGACGCAGCAGACCGTGGCCGCCATTCTGGAAGCCGTTATGTCCCGTGGAGATGCCGCGGTACAGGAGTACACCCGGGAATTCGACGGGCTGGATCTTGGCCCTGCTGAGTGGGAGCTGGATGCGGAGTCGTGGCAAAGCGCGTTGACCCGAATACCGGAGAGTCTGCGGGAGGCCCTGGCCCGGGCGGTCCGCCGAGTCACCGAGTACCATGAGCGCCAACGTGACGCGGGCTATCACCTGGCCACGCCCGATGGCAGCCTCATCGGGCTGAAGGTGGCACCGCTGGACCGGGTCGGGCTTTACGTCCCCGGCGGTAAGGCCTCCTACCCTTCGTCAGTGGTGATGAACGCCATTCCGGCGCTGGTGGCCGGGGTGCAGGAGATCATCGCGGTGGTACCCCCCAAGGGGGTAACCGATCTCGTGCTGGCGGCCTGCGCCCTGTCGGGGGTAACTCGGGTGTTCCGGATCGGCGGGGCTCAGGCGGTCGCCGCGCTGGCCTACGGAACCAGGACCATTCCCCGGGTGGACAAGATCGTGGGTCCGGGAAACCGCTGGGTGGCTGAGGCCAAGCGGCAGGTGGTCGGCCGGGTGGGCATCGACATGGTCGCCGGACCGACCGAAATCCTGATAATTGCCGATTCCACCGCGCGGGCCGACCGGGTGGCCGCGGACCTGATCGCGCAGGCCGAGCACGATGAAGATGCCACCAGCTGGTGCGTCACCACCGACCCCGACCTCGCCGAGGGACTACCGGCCGAGCTGGAGCGGCTCTTGGCTAAGGCACCCCGGAGCGAGATCGCGCGCGCTGCGCTCGAGCGGAATGGACTGATCGTGCTCGCGGGATCGATGCGGGATGCCATCGAGGTGGCGAATCGCCGTGCCCCCGAGCACGTGCAGGTCTCAACCGAAGGTGCCGAGCGAGTTGCCAGCGCGATCCGGAATGCGGGCGCCATCTTCCTGGGTGACGATACCCCCGAGCCGGTGGGCGATTATCTGGCAGGCCCGAGCCACGTCCTGCCCACCGGTGGTACTGCCCGCTATGCCTCACCCCTGGGGGTATATGACTTCGTCAAGCGTACCAGCGTCATCCGCTATGCTCCGAGCCGGCTGGCTGAAGACGCGGAGGCCATCATTGCTCTGGCCGAAGCCGAGGGGCTGTATGGACATGCGGAGGCGGTAAGGATGCGGGTAAGCGGGAAGCCGGGAAGCGGGGAAGCGGGAAGTTAGAGCGTAAGGACGGCTGAGTTCGGGTTAGATTTGGGGCATGAGCGGAGCACCAGTTTCTGGCGTAAACTCGATGCAGGCTTTGCGGGCGGACTGCACTTCATTGCCTCCCCGCCTCCCCGCGTCCCTACTCCCCCGCCTTTCGCTGGTCCTCGCCCTGACGATTGGATTCATGATCGTCGAGGCCGTGGGTGGCATCATCAGCGGCTCCCTCGCCCTCCTGGCCGATGCGGGGCACATGCTGACCGACGCCGGCGCGCTCGGCCTTTCCCTTCTAAGTGGATGGATTGCGCTCCGCCCCGCCACCCATAGTAAGACCTACGGCTACCGGCGCTGGGAGATCCTCGCGGCACTGCTCAACGGTGCTGCGCTCTTCGGGATCGCGGCGTGGGTTATCGTGGAGGCGTTCCAGCGGATCCAGCAGCCCCAGCCCATCCGTGCGGAATTGTTTCTGGCGGTGGCGGCTGCGGGCCTGATCGTCAACCTCATCAGTCTCCGGATGCTGCACGACCTCCGCCACGGAAACCTGAACACCCGGGGCGCCTACCTGCATGTTTTGGGCGACGCGCTCGGCTCCGCCGGTGCGCTGGCAGCGGCGGGTGTCATTGCAGTCACCGGCTGGACCCTCGCCGATCCGATCATCTCCATTGCACTGGCGCTGCTCATCCTGTTTGGCGCCTGGCAGCTGCTCCGGGAGAGCACCGATATCCTGCTCGAGGCCGTACCAGGACACGTCTCTCTGCCCGAGGTGCAGCAGCGTATGCTGAGCGTGCCGGGGGTGACGGCGGTACACGACCTTCATGTCTGGACCGTCACGAGCGGCATGGTGGCCATGAGCGGCCATGCCATCGTTCCGGAGCTAACCTCTCATCCCGAAGTCCTGGAAGGTATTCGAAAGGAGATGGCGGGACTGGGCATCGCCCACGTCACCATCCAGCTCGAGGTGCAGCACGAGTGCGAAGAGCCGCGGGCCGTGGCAGGCGCTGGCACAGACCATCCACATCACCACGGCCACAGGCATTAGCGGCGGCTATCGGACGCCTCGCAAGAGCGGAACGAAACGAACCGGAATGAGCTGCCGGGCGGCCAGCCGCCCCTGATGATCCTTCTGGATCAGCACCAGCTCCTGATAAGTCTGCGGATTGCCGACCGGCATCACCAGCCGGCCTCCCGGCGCCAGCTGCTTCAGCAGCGCGGGAGGAGTCGAGTCCGCGGCTGCCGTTACCATGATCCCGTCGAAGGGTGCCTCCTCAGGCCAGCCGGCATATCCATCCCCGTGCCGGACCTTCACATTTGAATACCCCAGCCGGGAGAGCCGTTCCCGGGCCTGACTGGCGAGCGTCTCGAAGATCTCGATGGTCCAGACTTCGCAGCCGGTCTCAGCGAGAACCGCTGCCTGGTAGCCCGAGCCGGTTCCCACCTCGAGCACGCGCTTCCCTTTGCTCGGTCGAATCAGCTCGGTCATGAGACCCACGATCGAGGGCTGCGATATGGTCTGATCGTGGCCGATCGGCAGAGGCGTATTGTGGTAGGCATAGACCTGCTGGTCGGAGGGGACAAACTCATGGCGGGGCACGGTACGGAGCGCCCGGAGGGTAGCGCTGTCCCGGATCCCGTCGCGCGCCACTTCCTGGGCCATGCGTTCGCGTGATTCGCGCCAGCGATCAGTCACCACCTCCCGCTGGGCACAAGCCGGAGCGGCAAGCCCGGCAATGAGAAAGACCGCCAAACGAACGATCATGAAGTAATCTCCTGACACTTCGGATTCTACTTAGCTACCCCCACCCCTGTCCGCTACCCTGAGACGGCGAACTCTCTTGCCACGGCCATCAGTCTCACCTATATATGCGCCGCGGAGGCCCGGGCGTCCGGGCCTTAAACCATTCGGGCCTAGGCAGGAAGCAGCGTTGATTCGAAACCTGGCGATCATCGCCCACGTCGATCACGGCAAGACTACTCTGGTGGACCAGATGCTCCGGCAGGCCGGCGCGTTCCGGGCCAACCAGCAGGTCGAGGAACGGGTGATGGATTCCAATCCGCTGGAGCGGGAGCGGGGCATCACCATTCTCGCCAAGAATACGGCAGTGCGGTGGCAGGGGACCAAGATCAACATCGTGGACACCCCGGGTCACGCCGACTTCGGTGGGGAAGTCGAGCGCATCCTCCGCATGGTGGACGGCGTGCTGATTCTGGTGGATGCGGCGGAAGGTCCCATGCCCCAGACTCGCTTTGTCACCCGGAAGGCGCTCGCCCTCGGTCTGCGGCCTATCGTCGCCATCAACAAGATTGACCGCTCCGACGCCGAGCCGCTGCGGGTGCACGATGAGGTGCTCGGATTGTTCATCGATCTCGAGGCCACCCATGACCAGCTCGATGCCCCCTTCCTTTATACCTCGAGCCGGGCCGGCACTGCGACGACCGAGCTGGAGCGCCCCGGCACGGATCTGAAGCCGCTGTTCGAAGCCATCCTGAGACACGTACCCGAGCCGAAGGGAGATCCCGCCGGCCCCTTCCAGATGCTGGTCTCGACGCTCGACTTCTCGAGCTTCATCGGCCGGATTGCGATCGGACGGATCGAGCGGGGCCGGGTCGCCGTAGGCGATCAGGTGGTGCTCCTGCCGCTGGGCGAGCCCGGCATCGTTCCCGAAGGCGAGAACGTGGAGCGAAACCGGGTAACCCGGCTCTACACCTTTGACGGCCTCAACCGGGTCGAGGTGGAACAGGCCGAGGCCGGCGACATCGTGGCGCTCTCCGGCTTCGAGAGCATCGAGATCGGTAAGACCTTTACCTCGCCCGATGTGCCTGAGCGGCTCGAGGGTATTGCGGTCGAGGAGCCCACCATCTCGGTGGACTTCATCGTCAACAACAGCCCCTTTGCCGGCAGGGAAGGGAAGTACGTCACCAGCCGCCAGCTCCGCGACCGGCTCTTCCGCGAGCTGGAGCGCAACGTGGCGCTCCGGGTGGAGGAGACGGACTCGCCCGACACCCTC
>DASPKB010000320.1:0-14171 GCA_035628315.1 Gemmatimonadales bacterium
GACCTTCGGCTGCCCGCTTGCTCAGCATGCTCGATGACTTCTTGCGTCCCGCCGCCTTTTTTGGCTTCGCCGCTGACCCGCGGTTCCCAGCCGGCCGGCGGCTCGCTGCCTTACGGGTGGTCTTCTTGCGGGCAGAGGCACCCCCGCCGCTGGGTTTCTTACCCGCACTTCGCTTCGCGCCCGCACTTCGCTTCGCGGATTTCCTGGTGGTAGCCATAGATCCTCGGAACTGTAGGTGCCGGTTATAACTGGATGGACCAGGAAAAATCAGTGAGTGGTGTCGCGGTTGCCGTAGCGCACGTCACCATACGTCCTCTCCTGTGTGGCATGTCACAGACCTGACTCTGTCCTGCAATGAGGTTACATGGTTCGCGCGCTACTTCCGGCGGCCGGCGGACTCCCAGGGAGAGAAACCCAGAATGACTCAGAGCGGGGCAGCGCGCCGTATAGGCGGGTCCGGATTCCTCGGGGCCGTCTCCTCTCGAGTCCGCTCGCGGAAAGATTGGGCCCGGATCGGCCTAAGCGTCCGCGGGCCGCTCCTTACGCTTGGTCTGGCCATCCTGTTCGATCAGATAGCCCGGCAGGGGCTGCCTTTTGCCCACCCGTTCGCCTTTCTGCTGCTCAGTGTCGTGTACGCTACATACAGCGGAGGGCTGCGACCCGGCATCATCAGCGGACTGCTGACGCTGTTGTACGCGGTGCACTTTCTCGCTGAACCCGGCTCCTTCCTCCGATACCCTCCGGGCAACGCGTACACGCTGCTAGCCCTGGCTGTGGCTGTGCCGGTTACGGTCCTGCTGGTCGCTCAGCTGCGGGATGCGGCCGAACGGGCCCGGGCAGTCGAGCTCTCCAGGGCGGAGGCGGAACGGCTGGAGCGAAGGCTCGCGTTCTTTGCCGAGGCAAATCTGACCCTTGCCTCAACGCTGGACTATGAGTTGACCCTCCGGAATCTGGCCCGGCTCGCCGTCCCGACCATTGCCGACTGGTGTGCCATCCACGTCACCAGCGAGCAGGGAACGCCGCAGTTCACTGCGGGGGCGCACCGCGACCCGTCGAAGGACCTCCTGGTGCGTGCTCTGTGTGAGTACGGAGCACGGCGCCCTCCCTTTGGCGCCGCCGAGCGTCATGGCGATTTCGGCCGGGTCACCGAAGCCCTGCTTCGCAGCCAGGCCGAAGACGCGGAGCAACTCAAGCTGTTTCGGGCCCTGGCCCCGGGGTGGTTTGTGCGGGTTCCGATGCCGGCACGGGGGGAATCCGTAGGAACGATCACCCTGGTGGTCGGGCCTGAGTCGGGCCGGAGGTTTGACTCCCATGATCTGGAATTCGCCGAGGAGCTGGCGGCGCGTGCCGCGCTTACGGTCGACAATGCCCGGCTGTTTCACGCGGCCCAGGAAGCGGGCGAGCGCTACGGGATGTTGTTCGGGAGCAATCCTCAGCCGATGTGGGTCTTCGACGTGGAGACTCTCCGGTTTCTAGACGTCAACGAGGCTGCCGTCAACCACTACGGGTACAGCCGCGAAGAATTTCTGTCCATGACGATCATGGACCTGCTGCCGCCGGAGGATGCACCGGGCCTGCCCCACGGGCTCGAGCGCAAGAGCGGCTCCCGGCCCGACGTGGCGCTGACCCAGCATCAGCGGAAGGATGGAACCGTAATCGAGATGGAGCTGGTCTCGCACGAGATGGAGCTGGATGGCCGGCGCGCCCGCCTCGTCCTGGCCACGGACATCAGCGAGCGTACCCGGACCCGGGCAGCGCTGCACCAGAGCGAGGAGCAGCTCCGAAAAGTGCAGCGGATGGACGCCGCCGGACGGCTGGCCGGTGGCGTGGCCCATGACTTCAACAATCTGCTGACCACGATTCGCGGTTTCAGCGACTTGCTGCTGCGCGACTTTCCCGAGGACGATCGCCGAAGGAAAGACGTGCTGCAAATCCGGAAGGCGGCCGACCGGGGCGCGGTCCTGACCCGGCAGCTGCTGAACTTCGGCCGGCAGCAGTCTTTGGATCCGCGCCCGGTCGAGCTCAACAGCGTGGTCACCAGCATGCAGGGTTTGATTCAGCGGCTGATCGGGGCCGACATCCAGCTGGTGACCGAGTTGCGGCCCGGACTGGGTGAAGTGCGGATTGACCCCGGACAGCTGGAGCAGGTGCTGGTCAACCTCGTTCTCAATGCACGGGATGCCATGCCGTCAGGCGGCACTCTTACCATCGAGAGCGGCGAGCGGCAGATCAGCGGCTCTGCCCGGGGCCGCTCGGTTAGGCCTGGCCGCTACATCGTGCTCGCGGTGAGCGACACCGGGAGCGGCATGGATAGCGATACCCTCAACCATGCCTTCGAGCCTTTCTTCACCGCGCACTCGCCCGGCACCCGGTCCGGGCTGGGCCTCTCCATCATCTACAGCATCGTCAGGCAGAACGGCGGCGTAGTTCGGGTGTCGAGCGAACCCGGGCTGGGCACAACGGTGAAGGTCTTTTTTCCCCGCCTCGAAGGCGACGAGCAAACTGCGACTGAAGCACCGGCTTCACTGGCGGGAGATGAAACCGTGCTGCTGGTGGAGGACGAAGACGGAGTGCGTGAGCTGATGTGGACCATCCTGACCGATCATGGGCACAGGGTGCTCGAGGCCCGCCACGGTAGGGATGCGCTGAACCTGGCCGCTTCCTATCAGGACCAGATTCATCTCTTGGTGACCGACGTGGTCATGCCCGAAATGGGTGGTGGTGAGCTCGTGGAACAGCTGCAGGCGCAGCGGCCGGATCTTCGGGTGCTCTATGTCTCGGGATATACCAACGATGAGATCGTGCGTCGGGGAGTAAAGCACATGGGCGCCGGGTTCATTCAGAAGCCATTCTCCGCCGACGAGCTGATGCGGAAAGTAAGGGAGGTGCTGGACGGCGTTACCACCGGATAGAGCGAGAACCTCTGCTTCTATCGCACCCGCGCCTGCAGCGACCGCAGCACCTCTGCACTCGGCTCACCCCGCAAGTAGAGCAGCACATCCCCGATAGCCCAGCGCAAGCTTCCCGCCGCACTGCCGGGCGCCGGCTGGCCGGCCTCGATCCGCTGCTGATCGAGCAGAATTAGACGGCCACGGGAATCCTGGTACACCACGCGCACCACCGGACGGGTGGACCCGGATCCCGGAAGGATCTGCGATCGGGTCAGACCAATGAGCTCGGGGGTCATTCCTTCGATGACGTGCACCGGCCGGCCGAGCTGCCTCACCGCTTCGTCCAAACCGATACGCAGGTAGATCTGGGCCCGTTGCTCCAGGGTCGGAGGCCGGGGCGCCGGTTCCTCGACGGCAACAGCCGGCGGAGGCAAGGCGGCCGTGGCGGCGTTGGCCCGCTGGCGCCTCCGCTCCCGGTCCAGCTCGGCCAGGGCGGCTGCAGCTGCCCGACGAGTTGCCGCCTCATCCTCCTCGCGGGAGGTTCGCGAATCCGTCGGGGTAGGCTCCCTTACTTCTGAATCGGCGGCTGCAGCACCGGCCGCCGCGAGCTGTGTTGCGGTGTCGGCTTCAGCCTTCGGCTCGAGCGCCAGCGCTTCGGTATCGGCGACTGCTGAGTCCTGAAGCGCCACTGCGGTCGTCTCGGAGAACTCGGCGACGGACTCGGCCGCAGGCTGTTGGACAGTTGGTGCCGCGCGTGGCGCCGGCGGGGAAGCCGGAGGCCGGTTCTGTGCCGCCTGCGGCCGGGCGGTTGCTCTCCGGGTAGCCAGGACTGACTCCGCTGGACGGCTTTCCTCAGGGCTTACGACGGCTGGTGGAACCGAGGGCGATGCCGAGGTGAGATCCCGCTCGGGCAGCACAGGGTGGCTGGGGCGCAGCGCGTCGGCGACCAGATTGCCGCCAACGACCACTACCGCGATGGCGGCAGCCCAGCGCAGACCACGGAGCCAGCGTTTGCGCCAAACCGAGGTGTCGACCGGATCCGGGACTAGGAGCACCGGCGGCTCGTCCCACACGTGATCGCGAGCGGGGCGGGGCGGCGGTGGGGGAGCCCGTTCCTGTTGGGGTTCGGGCGCAGGTTGACGCGAGGCCCGAGCCGGAACCTCCAGGGCCGCTACCAGCCGATGGGACTCGGCGAGAACCTGCTTGACCTCCTGAAGCCGGGAGCCGCATGCGACACACCCCCCGAGGTGCTTCTGAACCTCGCTGACTTCAGCCAGGTCCAGCTCCCCATCGAGCAGCGCGTGCAGAGTGCCTTCATCAAGATGCGACATGCTTCCCCCGTCCTTCAGTCCGATATGCTTCCACCAACCGCCGGCGGGCTCGGGCCAGCGTCGTTCCGACCGCGCCCTTGGACAAGCCCAGGGTTGCTGCGATCTCGGTGTAATTAAACCCCTCGGCCTTCAGCAGCAGCGCTTCCCGGTCCCGCTCGTTCAGTGTTGCCAGTGCCGCTCTGACCGCCGCGGTGCTCTCATTGCGGTCGAAGTCGGCTTCGGGCCCCGATGGGGAAGTGTCGTCCGCGCGCAACAACTCCAGCCGGCGGCCCTGTCGCACGTTCTTTCGGCCATCTTCCCGGACCAGGTTCAGCGCCACAGCGAACAACCAGGGCCTCGGGTTGTTGGGCGGCGCCGCCACCGCTCTGGCGAAGGTCTCCTGAGCCAGATCCTCGGCGCGATCCCGGTCTCCCGTACGGCGATACAGCATCCGGACGAGCGAATCGTAGTACTGCTCGAACAACTGGGTAAGATCGGCCGTCATGTGCCCTTGTACCGTCCCCGGGATAAGAGGGCGAGGCGCAGCAACACCCATACCATGAAAATATGGTCTCCCGACCCATTGCGGAGCGGTGATGGTGATCCTCTCTGTGCTGCGGGGCGAGTCAGGTTACTCCGCTCGGTAAGGTGAAGCAACGGGCCCAGGGACTAAGCGATACGGGCTATGACCGGGATGTGCTGATGGCCAGACGGGAGATGCGTGAGGCGGGGGAAAGTTGCACCAGCGGGTTACAGCGGCCTGCCAGGCCCTATCGGCTCACGGAAGCCGGGTTGGAGGGTTCGAGGGTTCGGCGAAGCACGTCCAGCAGGTCTTCAGCGAGAAATGGCTTCTGGAGGAATGCGGTCATTCCGGGGCCGTTGTTGCTGAACTGCGAGGCTACTGCCTCTTCGGTATAGCCGCTCATCATGATCACCGGCAGGTCCGGCCGATGCTGGCGCAGGTGGCGGAGCGTCTCCTGACCTCCCATACGGGGCATGGACAAATCGAGAAGCACCAACCTGATCTTCTCGCGAGCCCGCTTCATCACCTCGAGGGCCTCCTTTCCGTCTCCCGCTCCCAACGTCTGGAACCCGAAATCCTGTAAAATCTGCTCGGCGACCTGGCGGACACCTTCTTCGTCTTCCACGACCAGGACGGTCCCGGTACCGGCCCACTCGCTTCGAGTAGTAGGCGGTGTTTCCGTGGCGCGCGCCGTTTCCGCTATCGCAGGCAACAAGACACGAAAGCTGGTGCCTCCGCCCGGTTCGGTACGGATCCGAATAAGTCCGTGGTGACTCTGGACGATTCCCATCACCGCAGCCAGACCAAGACCCCGGCCCGAGAACTTGGTCGAAAAGAAGGGGTCGAACATGCGCTGCAGCGTATCCGGGGTCATTCCTGATCCGGTATCGGCGACTTCCAGGTAGACATACGGCCCCTGAATGTCTGCCGGCGCGGCCTCGGCACCGACCGCCGTTCCGAAACGGCCGTCGTTCAGCTCCTCCGGCAGAATTACGCCGGTCCTGAGTGTGATAACGCCTTCCCTGTCCTGCAGCGCGTCGGAGGCGTTGGTGATCAGGTTCATAACGATCTGACGGATCTGGGTCGCATCGGCGTTCACCGCCGGCAGGTTCGCCGCCAGCTCCCAGACCAGGGTGGCCCTCTTTGTGATGGCAGTCCGGAGAAGCGTGGCCATCTCGCGCACCTCACTGGACAGGTCGAGGTGGCGCACCACAAAGGCACCCTTACCGGAATAGGCCAGCATTTGGCGGGTGAGATCGGCCGCTCGCAGCGTGGCGCGAACCACTTCCTCCAGCGGACCCCGAGCGGGTGACCGGGCCGGCAAGTGGCTGAGGGCGATGTCGGCATTGCCCAGCACCACGTGCAACAGATTGTTGAAGTCGTGGGCGATGCCCCCCGCCAGCACGCCGATACTCTCCAGCTTTTGGACGTGGCGGGACTGGGCTTCGCTCGCCTCGGCGGCACGCCGGGCGGCCTGCTCCCGGCGCAGCAGATCCTCAGAGAGCTGCTGCACAGACCGGAGATCGGCGGTGCGCTCGGCCACCCGGAGCTCCAGCTCGGCGTTGAGCGTTCGAATCTGCCGGGACATTCGCTCCTGCTCCGTCACGTTCCGAATCAGCCAACGAAACCCGCTGGGTGCTCCATCCTGGTCATGCACGACCGAGTACGTGAGCTCGGCATACAGCCGGAGTCCGGCACGAGTGCGGAACCGGAACGGAGCCCGTGCTCCAGACGGGTCGTGCGCCGAGTTCAACAGCATCCGGAACCGCGCCCGGTCTTCGCTCACGACATACGCGGCAAGGGCCTTTCCCGCTAGGTACTGGGGGGCAACGCCGAGCAGACAGGAAGCGGATTGATTGGCTTCGGTGATGATACCGGCCGGATCGGTGACTACGTATGCCTCCGGAGCCAGGTCGAACAGCTCCTGGTAGCGGCGCCGCTCGGCGTCGACCTGCAGGTGCGCGGCTGCCAACTCCTCATTCTGCTGGCGCAGCTCCTCCTCGGCTACTCGCAGCTCCTCCAACGCCGCACGTAATTGCTCGACGCTCTCCTCGGCGGAGCCGCCACGACCGCTCGATTCGCCGGCGCGCCGATGTAAAGTCTTGAGCTTGTTACCGAAATCCTCTGGGCTCATGGCTAAACGGACGGACGGTCGCTGAGCTGACGCTCTGCCTCATAGCGCATGATCGTGTCGCGCAGCTCCTGCAGGATTGCGGTCTGGTCGCACATGGCCTTGAGGGTCATCTCGGTTGCCCGGCGGAGCTCCTCGGCTGCATTTCGAGCTTCCTCAGCATATCGCCGGGACTCTTCGGCGGCGGCTCGAACCGATTCGTGCGTGCGGCGAAGATCCTCCGCAACCACGCGGGCGTCCTCGGCCCAGATCCGGCGGTCCTCACCACGTTCCCTGGTCTCCTCGTGCGTGCGCCGCGCGGATTCCGCTATTTCTCTCTGCTGCTCGTTCAACCCACGAGCCAGTTCGGCACCGATCCGGGACTCCTCGCCAATCTCGCGCTGCTGAGTGAGGGCTCCGGACTCGATACTCGGCAGCTCAGGAATCGCCATTGGTGGAATTCTCCATCAGCAGGATGGCACCGCGCACGCCATTTCCGCCATCCGGGAGCGGGGTGCAAGTGACCTTGCAGCGGATGGGTTTCCCCCGTCGATTGGTCGCGTTGAGCGTGGCAAACGGACCCGAGTCATCGCCATTCAGGCAGGATCGAAGCAGGGGACGGATCAGCTCGAGCGGAAGGCCGATATCGAGGTTGAGCAAATGTTTTCCTTCGACTTCCTCCTTGCGGAGACCCCAGAGCTCCACTGCCTGCCGGCTCCACGTCAGGACTCGGAATTCACTGTCCACCACTGCCACCCCGCCCTGCAAGCTGGAGAGCACCGACTCGAGGAAGGCGTTTGAGGTATCGAGCTCCTGACCCCGTTTGCGGAGCTCGTCGTTGAGGCCATGAAGCTCCTCATTGGTGGACTGGAGCTCCTCGTTCATCGTCTCCAGCTCCTCGTTAGTGGACTGCAGCTCCTCGTTGGTCGTTTCCAGCTCCTCCACTGTCGACTGGAGCTCCTCGTTGGTGGTCTCCAGCTCTTCGTTGTTGGACTGGAGCTCTTCATATGCCGTCTCCAGCTCCTGGTGGGACTGTTCCAGCTCGCGCTGGAGCTGGCGATGGGCAGTCACGTCATGGAAGCTTAGGATCGTACCCCCGACTACCCCTTCCCGATCCAGCAGCGGAGCCAAGTGAAGGTCGAGCCAGCGCAACTCTCCCTGCCGCCAGCGCCATTCGATCTCCTTGAGCAGGACAGGCCGCCGTTCCGACTGGACTCGGTCTACCAGGGCGCGGAGCTCCACTGGACGATAGGAGAGCTGCAGGTCGCGCAGTGGGCGGCCCACGTCATCCCGAAAAAGTCCGAAGAGCTCGCGGGCCCGCTCGTTGACCGCCGCCAGGTCACCCCCGGCGTCCACTACGAGCTGGGCAACCGGACTGGCTTCCAAGGCTAAACTGGCAATTCGCTCTGCGTTACTCGTCTCCGCTCGCTGGGGCCGCTCGAAAGCAGGCGAAGGCTGTTCCCGGACGGAGTGGCGGGTACCCTTGCGGGACAGCCGCCGCTTGAAGTCGACCGGCACAAAGGTATGCCCCTGAGCCATGAGCGTCTCCGCTCGGCCCAGGAGGAGGAAACCGCCTGGATTCAACGCGAAGTGCAGCCGGGAGAGTACCCGAGCCTGGGTCTCCGAGTTCAGGTACATCAAGGTATTGCGGCAGGTGAGGAGATCGACCCGGGAAATAGGCGCATCGTTGATCAAATCGTGGCGCCCGAAGATGACCTGGCGCCGGGCCTCCTTGCGGAAAGTGTACATCCCTTCGCCGCGCTCGAAGTACTTGGCCAGCAGCTCCGGGGGAACTCCTTCCACCTGGCGTTCGGTGTAGGCGGCATGCCGGGCGGTATTGAGCGCATCGTCATCCACATCGGTAGCATAGATCTTCACTCGCCGCTGGTAGTCCTCCGTGCCCAGCTCCTCGGCCAGCAGCATGGCAATGGTGTAGGCCTCTTCGCCGCTGGCACACCCCGCACTCCAGGCCCGGATCGAATCATCCGGGGACTTTGATCCTAGGATTTCCGGGACCGCCTTCGTACGAACCGCATCCCACGCCGCAGGATCCCGGAAGAATCCCGTCACGTTGATCAGGATCGTGTTGAACAGCGCGGCGAATTCCGTTGGGTGAGCTTCAAGGAAATCCCGGTAGGCCCGAAAGCTGTTGATCTCTACCGCTTCCATCTGCTTCCGAATCCGCCTGGAGAGCGATGCGGGTTTGTAGCCGTGGAAATCAAACCCTCGTGCTTCGAGCAGATATTCCAGGAGGTCAGTCCATTCCGGATCGGACTCCGGGGGAACGGCTTCAGCCCTAGTCGGCTCGATTTTCGTAGACGCCTCTATGTTCGTCGACTCCGCCACCCGGGGAGGTTCATCGGTAATTTCCGGATTCTGATCGCTCATGTGTTCCGCTCTGCTGCTCTGCAGGTCAGCCAACGACCAGCGCCTCGGCACTCTCACCCGTCCGTACACCCCGGTCGAGAACCGTGCGTATTACAGAGGCGTGGTGCTCGGCATCCATGGCCTGCTCGGTAAAGTTGGAGGCACTGTGGGAATGACCCCTGGCGTTGGCCCGCGCCGCCAGACGCCGCGCGAGCGCGGAATGTTCCTCCAGAGACCGGAGGGCGGTCCACAGCGCGGCTTCGAGCTGCTCCGATTGGTGCACCAGCAGAGCTTCGTCGGTATAGGCATGGCCCACACGGCAGCGGAACCGCAACAGCTCTTCTTCCTTCGTCTCCCAGAGGATGCCGTGACACTCCGGACAAGACATGGTACTCGGTTTGCCAGGCTGCTTATGCCGATCCACCAGGGCAAACTCATCCTCCGGCTGCTCAGCTGGGGGCTCCACGGACATAGGTACCACCTTCAGATGGGGAACCGGCTCCAGTGCAAGCTGGCCGAGGAGGAGGGGGATCTCGGACGGGGAAAGGACATGATCTACGGCCACGTTCTCGATGGCGCTCCGGGGCATGCTCTGGTAGAGGGCGGTTTCGAGGGACTGTACGATGGCAATGCCTTCCCGGTGCTTGATAGTGATCAGCCCGGCAGTGCCATCGTTGAGATTCCCCGACAGGACCACCCCCACTGCGCGTGGTCCATAGCTGTGAGCAGCGGTGCGGAACAGGGGGTCGATCGCGGGGCGGTGCCCGTTTTCTTTGGGACCCTTGGTCAGGCGAGTGTGTCCATCACTGAGAAGGAGATGATAATCCGGCGGGGCAACGTAGATGTACCCGGGCTCGATCGGCTCACCGTCCCGGGCATGTCGCGCAGGAAGGGGACCGGCTCGACTGAGTATCCGGGGTAGGGTGCTCCTGACGGAGCTGGGGAAGTGAACCACCACGAACACCGAACCAGGAAACTCAGGGGGCAGACCCCGCACCACCTCGGTGACCGCTTCGATACTGCCCGCGGACCCGCCTATGACCACAATGTCCCGCCCGCCCGCCATTAACTCTCCTAGCTGAAGTCTCAAGCTAGCCATCCTTGCAAACCAGAGCAAACGCTCTCTAAGATGCGCGCAACCGCTCCCGCTTTTCGTAACCGGGATCACAGTAACGAGATAGATACGAGAGCAGGTTACGAGGATTGAACCAGAATCCGAGCTCTGCTCGGCGGAAACACGGGAGTGGATTTCTGACACCGCACAGTCTGCTGACGCCGCTGGGTGACACAAGGGGGCGGCTACTCGACGAGGTGGCCCGTGCTCTGAGCCAGGCTCACGATTTCGAGACCGCCGTCCGCGCCGGGCTACTCCAGGTGGCCCAGGTGTTTGCCGATCTGGTTGTGTTGGTGGTTCGGCGGGAGGGTACCGGGAACTGGCTCGAGGTATGTCAACGGGATCCGGTCCAGACCGCCCAGACCGCCGAGCTCCTCCAGCCTCTGCTTCCGGCCATTGAGCGCGTGGTCCAGCAGGATGTCTCGCGTGGAAGAGCGTTTCGCTGGATCCCCAAGGTAGGCGCTCACAGCCTGAGGTTTCTGAGGGCCGAGCCTGCCCTGCACAAAGCCATTAACTCACTGAAGGTTCAGTCGCTCATGGTTGTGCCTCTCCGCTCCGGAGGGGCGGCCCTGGGCGGATTGGCCTTTGCTCGCATCACGGATGATACCCCCTTCGAAGCCGCGGATCTGGCCACTGCCCAGGTCATTGCTCGGCGTATCGCCGTAGCGGTCCAGACCGCTGACCTGCACGCGCGCTCGCTCGACGAGCAGAGCCGGCGATCGCGCCTCGAGAGTGCCCTGCAGAAGTGGATCCAGGTATTCGATCATGCCGGCTGGGGCGCGGCTATCGTCGATGGGGAGGATCAAAGAATCGAGGCCGTGAATCCCGCGTTCGCCCGGCTCCACGGCTACAGTGGACCGGAGAGCCTGGGCGGCAGGCTATTCGCCGACCTGCTTCCGCCGGAGCACGCCGGCGAGCCTGGCCGGTGGAACGGCACGGTACAGGGGGCCTCGTACGAGTCGCTTCACATCCGGGCAAACGGTGACGCCTTTCCGGTGCTCACCAATGTCACCCCGCTCGTAGAGGCCGATGGCATCACTTCGTACGTGGTCACCATTCAGGATCTCACCGATCTGAAGCGCACCGAGGAGAGGCTGCGGCGCGCCCAGCAGTTGGAATCGGTTGGGCGCCTGGCGGGAGGTGTCGCCCACGAAGTCAACAACATGATGACCATCATCCTTGGTTTCAGTGATTTGCTGGTTCGGAGCGGCGGGGTAACCGCGAGGGGGGAACGCGACATCGAAGAGATCCGGAAGGCCGCCACCCGCGCCGGGAAAATTACCCAGCAGCTGCTCGCGTTCAGCCGGCAACAGATTCTTCAGCCCAGCAGTCTTTCGCTCAACGAGGCCGTGACCGGACTGGAGCCCATGCTGCGGCTGCTACTGCCGGCCAATATCGAATTCGAGACGAGCCTCGCACCGTTCGATCCCGTCGTGCACGCCGACCGAGCCCAGTTGGAGCAGGTGATCATCAACCTGGTGTTCAACGCCCGGGATGCAATGGCCGGCGGGGGCCTGCTGCGAGTGACGACAGATTCCCGCCGCCTCGAAGCGGAGGACGGCCGCCGCCGCATCGGCATACCCATTCCCGCCGGGCAGTATGGACTCATCTCGGTGGTGGATACCGGTCATGGCATGGATTCAGCCACTCTGTCGCAGGTGTTCGAGCCATTCTTCACCACCAAGGCGGTAGGGACCGGGACCGGACTCGGCCTCGCCACGGTTTACGGCATCGTCAAGCAAAGCGGCGGATACGTCTGGGTCGAAAGCTCTCCCGGTATGGGGACTACCGTAACCGTATGTCTGCCGCAGCTGGTCCACGCTGCAGAAGTGGTGGCGGAGCCGGATGCGGACGGGGGAGCAGTGGAGTGCTGCAGCGGGACCCTGCTGGTAGTGGAGGATGAAGAAGGGGTGCGCGAGCTCACGCACCGCGTGCTGGAACAGCA
The DNA here is from genome assembly GCA_035628315.1 of Gemmatimonadales bacterium. GTDB lineage: Bacteria > Gemmatimonadota > Gemmatimonadetes > Gemmatimonadales > GWC2-71-9 > CAVVWJ01. The sequence continues at coordinate 12,261 of DASPKB010000320.1, forward strand.
AGGCCACCGTGTTATCGAGGCTCGCGATGGCGATGAGGCGATCGCCAGATTGGACGAGTTTGGGCCGGAGCTGGACCTGGTGCTGTCGGATGTGGTCGTACCGAACATCAGCATCGGGGAATTCGAGCAGCGGGTGCGCGAGCAGCGCCCGGGTCTACCGATCATTTATATGTCGGGCTATTCCCGGGACGACGTGACGGAGCGGGGTTTGATCCCGCCCGATCAAGTGTTTTTGCAGAAGCCGTTTACCGCTGCCGAGCTGACGGAGCTGGTGTGCCGCGAGCTGGAGCGGCTGGCCCGAGCCCGTGGTGGGCAGGTAACCTCATGATTATATTTCAGTTAGGCGAGAGCAGCGACCGGTATCGGGGGCTACATCTCGCACACCAGGGCCAGCTTAGGGGGTAGCATGCAGACCGGAACCGCGCCCGCGACCAGCGTCGCAGTGGACACCTTTCCTATCAACGGAACCGACTACGTCGAGTTCTACGTGGGGAACGCCAAGCAGGCGAGCCACTACTATCGCACGGCCTTCGGCTTCCAGCTGGTTGGGTATCGCGGACCAGAGACCGGTACCCGGGACCGGGCCAGCTATCTGCTGCAGCAAAACAAAATCCGGCTGGTGCTCACCACGGCTCTACGTCCCGATCATCCTGCTGCGCTCCACGTTCAGCGGCATGGAGATGGAGTCCGAGACATCGCTCTTTGGGTGGACGATGCACGCGAAGCCTACCGCAACGCTGTGGACCGGGGCGCCGGCTCCGAGATGGAGCCAACGGTGCTTCGGGACGACCAGGGCGAGGTGGTGCTGGCGGCTATCAGAACCTACGGCGATACGATCCACACGCTGGTAGAACGGTCGGATTATCGAGGACTGTTCCTGCCCGGCTTCCAGCCGGTGGAGCCGCGCTACCAGCCCTCCCCGGCAGGCCTGGAATATGTGGACCACATTGTGGGCAACGTCGAGCTGGGGAAGATGAACGAGTGGGTCGGCTTCTATGAGCGGGTGATGGGATTCAAGAACCTGATCAGCTTCGATGACAAAGACATCTCCACCGAGTACTCGTCGCTCATGTCCAAGGTGGTCTCCAACGGCAACGAGCGGATCAAGTTTCCTATCAACGAGCCGGCCAGAGGAAAGAAGAAGTCCCAGATCGACGAGTACCTCGAGTTTTACGGCGGCCCCGGAGCCCAGCACCTGGCACTCGCCACCAACAACATCCTGGAGACGGTCACAGCTCTGCGGGACCGGGGAGTCGAGTTCCTGCGCGTGCCCACGACCTATTATGACGATCTCCAGGCACGGGTTGGGAAGATCGACGAGCCGGTAGCTGCGCTCCAGGAGCTGGGCATCCTGGTGGATCGTGATCCCGACGGCTACCTGCTGCAGATTTTCAGCAAACCGGTGCAGGACCGGCCCACACTGTTCTATGAGATCATCCAGCGCAAAGGCGCCCGGAGCTTCGGTAAGGGCAACTTCAAGGCGCTGTTCGAGGCGATTGAGCGGGAGCAGGCGCTCCGCGGAAATCTGTAAGTGCTATTTCACCACAGAGGACACATATGATTCCTCTGTGTCCTTTGTGGTGAATCCGACCGAATCGAGGCGGTTGCCATGCCCATTTATCACACGTTAGGCCAAGTACCCCGCAAGCGGCACATCGCCTTTCGCAAGCCCGACGGCGGGATCTACGCCGAAGAGCTGATGGGCCACGAAGGCTTCACCGGCACCTCATCGCTCCTGTATCACACCTATCCCCCCACCACGGTAAAGTCGGCCAAGCGGCTCCGCGAGACGAAGTACGAGGCTGATTCCGACAATACCCTGCGTCACCGGCATTTCCGCACCTCCAAGATCAAGCAGGGCGGGAGTCCCACGCTGGATCGCACGCCGCTCCTCTTCAACAACGAAGTCGC
>DASPKB010000321.1:0-4462 GCA_035628315.1 Gemmatimonadales bacterium
CAATGGCGTTATCTCGCTGGTCACCAACGGCAAACCCGATGCTTCACTTCCGCCGGTCTGGTTCCAATCCTGCGACTCGGTGAGTAAGCAGGTGCCGATGACGGGCGATCCGGCCACGCAGACCCTGTCGCCACTCGTGGCGCTGGCTCACGCGCCCGATGCCAGGACCGCTGCCATGATCGGCCAGGGCTCGGGGATGTCTTCCCACCTGCTCCTGGCCAATCCGAACCTCAAAGAGCTGGTCACGCTGGAGATCGAGCCACAGATGGTGGAGGGGTCCCGGCTCTTTTATCCCGCCAACCGGAGAGTCTTCGACGATCCACGATCCAAGATCGTCATCGACGATGCCAAGTCTTATTTCGCCTCGGAGCAGCACCGCTACGACCTGATCATCTCCGAGCCGTCGAACCCCTGGGTGAGCGGCGTGTCCGGGCTGTTCACCACGGAGTTCTACGGCCGGATCAAGGGATACCTCACGGACAAGGGCGTGTTCGGCCAGTGGATCCACGTCTATGAGCTGGACGATCGCCTGGTGCTGAGCGTGCTGGCGGCACTGCACCAGAACTTCCGCTCGTACGAGGTCTACCTGGTGCCCGGCGGAGATCTGCTCATCGTCGCCAGCAATCAGGCCTCCCTGCCGGCGCCGGACTGGTCCGTGTTTTCCTATCCCGAGCTTCGCCGCGATCTCTGTCGCTTTCTGCCGCTGACGTCTCCGGTACTGGATGCACTCCGGGTGGCTGGACGGGCAGAGCTCGCGCCCTTGCTCGATACTTTCGGGCAACCCAACTCCGATTTCTACCCGGTGCTCGACCTCTCAGCCGAACGCCGCCGGTTCCGAAAGGACCAGGCCGGCGGGTTCCCGGCACTCTCCGCCGAGTGGTTCAACCTGGTAGCGGCCATGCGGGGAATTCGTCTGGGACCGGGCGACCAGACCGTGGCTTCGCTGCCGGAGAACCCGCGAGTCGTTGCCCGGGCCACCGGAGCAGTGCTTCGCTCGCGGAGCGGCATTCAGCCGAACGACACTGCGATCACCTACAGCAGCACGAACGCTGTGTTCCAGTGGCGGCAGTGGCAGATCATGGCAGCCTCGAATCAACCTCCCTCAGACTGGGACCTGTGGCTGCGGCAGGCATACACGGTTGATCGGATGCGGAACGGAGGCACCGCCGGGGTTGGTGATCCGGAGTTCCACAACTCCCTGGTTCGGTTCATGGAGCGCCACAAGGCACCCCAGCCGGCTCAGGACGTGATGAAATTCAGGATCGCCGTGGCGTCGTGGAACTTTGCGGAGGCGGCAGCTGCGGGCGAGCGATTGATCTCGCATGCCCAGACGGGGCGCTGGATACCAGCCGACGAGCTCAGGGATGGGTTGGTGATCGCCCGGCTGCACCTGCGTGACGTGCGCGGCGCACGCCAGATCCACGATTCAATGTTTCCGCTCAGCCGCCGCCCGGTAACCGATTTGAGATCGCAGCTGCTGGCCGCCTACGTCGAGTCGGCCGAGCGGGTACAGTCGGTCGCGCTGTCACGCTAGGAAGGAAACAACGTCAGACCTTAACCTCGACCTGCTCCTCGTAGCGGCTGAGCTTCCGGTATAGGGTAGAAGGATCTATGCCGAGAACCTCAGCCGCTCGCGTTTTATTCCCTCCTTCGGCCTGCAGCACCCACATGATGTAGGCCCGCTCGATTACCTCGAGCGTGGGGTTGCGATACGACCGCTCGGCCACGAGCGGCTCCTTGCGGCGTTTGGTGATGCGCTCCGGCAGAGAGGCCGCCTCGATGAGACTCCCGCGAGTCAGCACCACGGCGTGTTCCAGCGCATTCTCCAGCTCTCGCACGTTGCCCGGCCACTCATAGACCATGACGGCGTCCAGTGCTTCGGCGGCCAGCGCCTTGGGCTCGGTGCCGGTCTCCGTAGCCAGGTTCTGCAACAGCGCTTCGATGAGCAGCAGGAGGTCGTCACGGCGCTCTCGCAGCGCCGGCAGGTTGACCGCGATCACGTTCAGCCGGTAGAACAGGTCCGAGCGGAAATTCCCCCGGCGGATCTCTTCCTCCAGATCCCGGTTGGTGGCGGCGATGATCCGGACGTCCACCGGAATAGGCTCGGTGGCACCCACCGGAATTGCCTCTCGCTCCTGGAGCACGCGCAGCAGCTTTACCTGAAGCGATGCCGGCATCTCACCCACCTCGTCCAGGAAGAAGCTCCCACCCCGGGCCGCCGCGAACAGCCCCTGCTTGTCCCGGACCGCTCCGGTGAAGGATCCCTTCACATGCCCGAAGAGCTCGCTCTCCAGCAGGTTCTCGGGGAGGGCGCCGCAATTAATGGAGAGGAAGGGGCCATCGCTCCGGCTGGACAGGTTGTGGATGTACCGGGCGATGACCTCCTTGCCGGTGCCGCTTTCGCCCTGGATCAGCACGGTCGAGTCGGTAGGAGCCACGTGTTCCGCCAGCTTCAGGACGTCGAGAAACCGCTTGGACTTGCCGATCGGCCGGGCAATTGTGGTTTTGTCCCGCCGGCGAATCTCCTGCTTGAGCTGGGTGTTCTCGACCTTTACGGCGCGATACTCACAGGCCCGCCGCAGGATCGCGACCAGCTCGTCGTTGGAGAACGGCTTCTGGATGTAGTAGAAGGCGCCCGAGTTCACCGCGCTGATGGCGCTCTGCAGCGAGGCCTGCGCCGTCATCAGGATAACCGGCGTCATCGGATCCTGCTCCCGGGCGGCGGACAGGATATCCAGACCGGACACCTGCGGCATCCGCACGTCGGACAGAATGATGTCGTGGGTCCCGGCGCGGATCTGTTCCAGGCCGGCCTTGCCGCCCTGGGCGGTGGTCACTTCGAAGCCTTCGTTCCGAAGCAGAATTCTCAGCGTATCGAGGATTCCGGATTCATCGTCGACGACCAGCACCGACGGCTTATAGCTCATGCAGCATCCTCCGCAACCATCTTGGCGGGCAAGAAAATCGTGAATGTAGTACCGGATCCGGGTCCGGAATCGACCAGCACCAGTCCCCGGTGGGCCTCGACTGCACGCTGGACAATCGCCAGACCGAGACCGCTGCCGCCGGAGCGGCCGGAGACAAAAGGCTGAAACAGCCGCTCCCGCACCTCCTCAGGGATACCGGGGCCGTTGTCCCGCACCTGCAACCTCACCGCGTGCTCCAAGTCGGTACCGTGAGGAATCTCTGATGCCTGGGCCGCCGAGACCGATACAGTCACCTTGATCGGGCCCCGGGCAGCCTGAACGGCATTCAGCACCAGATTCGCGACGACGCGATGCAGCAGGTCCTCGTCGCCTTCGAGCAGTGTGTGCTCGCCTTCTACCGTGATGGTGGCATCTGCCCGGCAGTCCGGGTGGGCCCGGATAAGGCGGACCACTGCGACAACAACCGAGTGCAAATCGAGCGGCGCAAAGTGGGTGGCCCGGACCCGGGCAAAGTCGAGGAACTCGCTCAGGAGGCGGCTCAGCCGGTCGCTCTCCCGCACGATCAGCCCGGAAAGAAAGCGCTCATCCTCGTCGGCGTGCTTGGAACGGGCCAGTTGCTCCACGGAGCTCCGGATGGAGGCGAGCGGGTTACGGATCTCATGGGCCAGCGAAGCACTCAGCTCGGCAACTGCTTCCAGCCGCTCGGCCCGCATATGCAGCTCCTGCACTTCCTTGAGATCCGAGATGTCGGTGAAGATGGCGGTGACCGAGGGCGCTTCCTGCGCCTCCTGCCGGAATGTGGTGGTGCTCAGTCCAATGGGAAACACTCGTCCGGCCGCCTGCTGCACCATGCCCTCCCCGCGGCTGATCTTCCGTCCGTTCCGGATCCCGGCCACCGTCGCCGCCCAGAGCTCGGATGATCGGGTCTTGAGCTGGTCCAACACGGGAAGACCGATCAGGGCTTCGCCGTCGAGATCCAGCAGCCGCTCGGCGGTGGGGTTGATAAAGGCCAGCCGCCCGAACCCATCGACCGTCAGCACGCCCGAGCGAATGTTGCGGAGAATGTCATCAGCCTCGAGCCGGACCCGCTGCAGCTCGGTGGCCAGTGTGGCCTGCTCCATCCCGGCTTCGCGCAGCCGGTGACCGAGCACGGCGACGATCGCAAACACCAGGTTGAAGACCACGATCTGCGCCCACGAGGCACTATCGAGCGAGACACCATCTCTCAGCAGGGTGTCGCCCAGGAACAGCGCGGAGGCCAGTACCGCAGTAATAGCCACCCAGGCCGGCGGGATCAGGAGCGAATACGCCGCGACCACCAGCACGTAGAGCGCAGGGAACGCGGACTGGGGCTGGCCGGCGAAGTGCAGAATGGTCGTGACCAGACCCAGATCGACCAGCGCCTGGACCAGAAAGAAGCTGTTGCTCGGCGCGCGGCGGAGCAGAAATACGGTACCCGCCCCGTACAAGGTAAACACCAGGGCAAACACCACGGCCACGCTGACGAAGAAGGATTCCTGAGGCCGCTCGGTCCA
>DASPKB010000322.1:0-2581 GCA_035628315.1 Gemmatimonadales bacterium
TGGCTGGCCAAGCTCAAGGCGATCAAGGCTGCCGCTCAGGCGACCGGAGTCGACATCGTGATCATTGCCCGGACCGACTCGGTTGACGGCGCCCTTCCCGACCGGGAACCCGGCGGGGTCAAGATGGCAGTGGAAGATGCCTGGGAAGCGGCAGAGCTCGGCGTGGACGTGATCTGGCCGGAGTTCAACAACACCGAGATCGACCAGCCGCAGGAGTTCGCCGAGGGCGTGCGGAAGTACTATCCCGACCAGATGCTAGGGTTCAACCTGTCGCCCTCCCTCTACTTCGGAAAGGCGAAGAAAGCCGGCACGCTGATAACCAACCAGCAGTTGGCCGACCTCGGCTTTGTGCTCCAGTTCTCGACCCTGTTCAACTTCCGCACGGCCGGCATGGCGCTGGAGAAGGGACTCAGGAAGTTCCTCAAGAGCGGAATCGAGGCCCTTGCCGATCTGCAGATCGAGGAAGACGAGCAGGGCGGCATTCCGCCATCCACCAAGATGCACCAGAAGTTTGCCGGCATGAATCGCTGGCTGATCCTGGAGCAGGTGCTTAGTGGCGGCAGGTAGGCGGGTAGGTTTGTAAGCCGGTAGGGTAGTAAGCTCGTAGATGGCAACGTGAGCATGTGGTCACAAACGAAGGGGCCGGAAGCTGGTTGAGCTTCCGGCCCCTTCGTCTCTGCCTATTCACTTTCTTCCCTCTTCCCCTACCGCCTACCCGCTTGCCTTCCTGAGCCTCACCCGCTCGACCGGCGTCTCGCTCAGCTCCAATCCGGCCTGCCGCAGGCGGGCAAGCGTAGCAGGATCCAACCGCACGAGCAGCTCGTAATAATTATCTCCCTGATTCCGGCTCAGCACCTCGCCTTCCCGGTAAAGCTCGGCCAGTCTGGCGCCGTCGGACAGAGGCACCCGAACTCGGATGGCGACTCTTCCGGCCCGATCCAGCTCGCGCAGCCGGGCCTTCAGCGCTGCCAGTCCGTCGGTCCTGACGGTGGTGGTGAGGATTGCGGTTGGGTGAAGCTCGCGCACCCGGCGGGTGAAACCGGCCGGATCCGGCACAGCGTCGATCTTGTTGAACACGAGAATCACGGGCCGGTCTGCCAGTCCCAGCTCCGAGAGCACCTTCTCGACCACCCGGAGCTGGCCTTCCCAGTCGTGGTGGCTCCCGTCCACCACGTGAAGCAGCACGTCGGCCGCACGGGCCTCCTCGAGGGTGGCCCGGAAGCTGGCGACCAGGTGGTGCGGCAGCTTGCGGATGAAGCCGACCGTGTCGGTCACCCGGGCCCGCTGCCCTTCGCCGAGGTCGACTTCGCGCGTCAGAGTGTCGAGTGTGGCGAAGAGGCGGTCTTCCACCACGATCTCATGCTGCCCGGAGAGCGCCCGGAGAATGCTGGACTTCCCTGCGTTGGTGTAACCGACCAGCGCAACGCTGAGCATCGGGTCGCGCCCTGCCCGGATGTTGTCGCGGTGTTTCTCGACGTCCTTCAGCTTCGCTTTCAGGCCCTGAATTTTCCGTCGGATGATCCGGCGGTCGGTTTCGAGCTGGGTCTCGCCGGGGCCGCGCAGACCGATGCCGCCGCGAATACGCGAGAGGTGGGTCCACATCCGGGTGAGCCGGGGAAGCAGGTATTCCAGCTGCGCCAGCTCGACCTGGAGCTTGGCCTCATGGCTTCGGGCTCGGGTGGAGAAGATGTCGAGGATGACTTCGGCCCGGTCCATCACCCGGACCTTGAGCTCACGCTCCAGATTGGCTCCCTGCACCGGCGAGAGCTCCTCGTCGAAAATCACGAGAGACGCCTCCGAGGCGGTGACCTCTGCGGCAACCTCCTCGACCTTACCCTCTCCGATCAGTGTTGCCGGGTTGGGCGCCACGATGTGCTGGGAGACGCGTCCTACCACCTCGGCGCCGGCCGTGTCGACCAGGCGGGTCAATTCCTCCAGATGCTCAGCCACGTGCCGGGCATCGGGTGATCCTTTTCGCGGCGCCGCCACCAACACGACGCGCTCTATCGGATCGCGGACTGGAATCAGTGCTCGAATAGGAGAACCTGTCCTGTTATGAGGGTCCGGTGGCAGGAGCTGTTGAGCTGCCGCCAGAGCGGGTCAAAGGGGCACGCCCCTCGCGTGTAAACGACACGCTGGTCCGGGCACCGCCAGGCAGCTTCAGCGTAGCCTGACCTTTCATGGTGTAGGGCAGGTCGCCGTAACCCAGCGCGGCCCGAACTGCCCGCCCTACCCCGGACCAGCCGAATCTCAGAGGAAGTATAAGAGTGGTCTCACCGTTTTCGGTGACCGCAAAATCGTCCTCATAGGTGATATCACCCAAATGAGAGCCCTCCACATCCAGGCCAACCTGCAGCTTATCGGCGTGAAGAGTGAAGTTGTTGGGGTTCTGCACCCGAACCACCAGATCCAGATTGCCTCCGCTGAAACCCACTCCGCGGACGATCGCCTGATCGAGCTGGACCTCTGGCCGGCGGAAGTTGTCTCCCAGCCCGCTGCAGCCGGCCAGCGCCACGGCGGCCAGGGTACGTGGTAGTCGAGGAATCCGAACAACGCGCGAAGTAATATACTCCTCCGTCAT
>DASPKB010000323.1:0-9040 GCA_035628315.1 Gemmatimonadales bacterium
CTCGCTCGTCACCTGCCGCTGCACTGCCTCCGCGCCGAACACGAAGCCGGCGATGGTGATCGCCACGATCAGGATGGGGGCGAGCGCGAAGAGCGTGTAGTAGGCGAGCGAGGCGCCCAGCCGGGGAACATTGTCGTTCCACCAGCCCGCAAGTGCTCGCTTGAATATCCCGGCGAGCGCGCGCAGCGTGATCCGGGATGGCTTATCCGACGGCATTTTCGGTGACGGCACTTAGATTTGATCGGTCCTTTACCTGGAGACCTGATGGCCCGCAGTATCCGCAAGTCTAGTGCAAACCGGAAAGGTGGGAAGGTCAGGAGCCTTGGGAAGACGGCAATGGCTCTGGCTGCAACCGCTCTCCTCGAAGCCGCGGTGCAGAAGGTGATGCGGGATCCAAAGTTCCGCCGGAAGCTCGTGGCGCTGGTAGAAGGAGCCGCGGAGCGTTCCAAGTCGGCCGGGAAAAAGCTGGGGCGGGCGGTATCCGGCCGCGGCAAACGTCGCCGGAAAGGGAGTTAGTACAGCAGGTCGGCCGGATCGACCGGAGCGAAGTCGTAAGGGGTTTGCTCAAGCGAGACGAACAGGCTGTCGGATGAGGCCGGTACATCGGCGCCGGCATAGTAGGACAACACCTTCTGAAGCACGTTCACCACCGTAATGCTGTCCGCGAACAGGGAGTGACCTCCGCCCGGAGCAAAGTAGGCGCCGAAGGCGCCGAAGCGCTCGCTGGACTGCGCAGCGGTCACTTCCCTGGCGGAAGGTGCCTCCGTGTAACGTCGCAGGTTAGTGCCGTGGTCGCCCTGGAGCAGGATGACCGGCGGCACCGGCGAGCGCTCGAGGATGGTGGAGACGGTTCGCAGGATCAGGCGATTGAGACATTGTAGCTGATCGATGTAGGCTCGCTGTCTGTCGGCACGTCCACTGATCTGGATGTTTCCAGTGGGCCGGCAATCTGCCCCGAACACGTACGGCCAATGCGGGCTCAGGATATGGGCAAACGCGAACGTCGGCTCGGCGCGGGTGGGAACCGATTCGAGAGCCGCAAGCGTCCTGCGAACGAAGTCCGCATCCCAGGCATCATCTCGAATGAAGTAGTCGAAAGACGTGGTGCGGATCAGGGCGCGCCGTAGATCGGAACGGGAAAGCTCCTGCCCGGGGTGAAATCCAGGCCAGGCATCATACTCCCAGTCCGCGTTGCGGTTGTGTCTGGTCGATGGCCACCACTGCGAGGGGTAGAACAGGAAGCGATATCCCTGCTGTTTCAGGTAAGCGGCGGTGCGGTTGTGCTCGAGCAGATAGTTGGGCAGACTCGCATTGTTAGAGCGAGTGCCCACGTCAGCGGCCAGACGGGTCAGGTGGCTGAAGTTCAAGAGTGACGGCAGTGACAAGAGGGTGTGCACGTAGTTGCTGCGGACCATCTGGGGAATGGTAAAGCCAAGCTGTCGCAGGCTGTCCTCGAACGCCCGGTTGTCAAACCCGAATACGTTCCGCAGCACAGCGGCGTGGGCGTATTCGTCGAGGACGAGAAGGTAAATGTCCGGTCTCGGGGCAGCTCCGGGCGGGATTCGAGATTCGATGGGCCGGGCCAATTCGGCCGCGAGCACGCTCCGCTGGAGGATCGATCTCGAACGGAAATGGTTCGTTAGGATGCGAGCCGTGAGCCACCCGACCATCAGCACGCTGGTGAGGGCAAGGAAGGTATTGACCCGATCCGCGACCGCGGGGCGCCGCCCCAGTTGCCAGACAATTACCCCGAGCGCCAGCAACAACGCGGCTAGGGTTGCCGCAGGCGGTACCCCGGACGCTTGCCGGACCAGGCTGCCGACAGCCGTCTTTCCGTAGAACAGGAACACCGCGATCAGTCCGAGGAGCGGCACCAATCCCGGGGGCACTCTCCGCCTCAGAACAGCCCATATCAGCAGGTAGCCAAGGGTCGAGCCGGCCAGAATTGCTCCGACTACTACTCCGGCATCACTTGCTCGGGAGCCTCCCGGGTTCCTTGCGAGCGTGTTCAGAACCGGGATCACGGCGAACAGCACCGGGTGCCAAAGCTTTATTGGCTGCACGCGCCGTTCAGAAGGTCAGTCGACGGCAAAGTGGCGCGAAGTCATGCAATAGAGCCACCGCTCCGAATCAGCCACCCGGCTCATCCCCTTGATCTCGTATTCCCGTTGAAATGCGGTCTCGAATCCTTCCTTGGTATAACCCGGGAAGATGTCGGGCCGGCTGAGCAGCAGCCGCGCAACTTGGGAATCGGTTTTTGGAACGAACTCGATGATCAGCAGCCGCCCGAGCCGGCTGAGATACTGCGCGATTCGGTCGAGCGGCAGATTATGGCCGATCGCGAGGTGATGAACCAGCGCCAGCGCCAGCAGCGCATCTGCAGGTCCCCGTTCCGCCAGTGAGAGCCGCTCCCGGCCGGCCCAGCCCTGCGCTGGCGACGGATTAGTCAGGTCGAGTAGCAGAGGCAGAATACCGGTTTCGGAGTTCGCTCGCACCCGGCGGTAGTTGCGCTCCACGGCGGCCGGATCCACGTCGAACGAGATGACCTGGGGAGTGACTTCGCGGGCAGCACGGCTGTACTCTCCTGTGTTGGCGCCGAGGTCCCAGACTGTGCGTGCACCCGAACCGGCGAGATGGCCCAGCACGAGTGCCCGCTTCGACCGCGCCGCCTCCTCACTGTAGTTGTTGTCTGACGTATACTCGGCCCACTCAGTTCCGGCGGGATTCCAGGACAACCCTGCAACAGCGCTCTTGAGGTTTTGAATCAGCCGCACCAGCGCGGTTCGGCTCATGCTCTTGCCCTTCGCAGCCGAGCTGACTGCCGCGCCGGCGTAGCGACCCTGGGCCCAGGCATGGAGGTGCAAATGGAGCACGCTGCTGAGGGAGGCCCAGCTCCGTGCGGGAAGCAGCCGGCTTCCGAAATCCAGAGGAATCCCGTCCACGTAGGTTCGAAGCAGGCTGCCGCAGCGGATGTCCCGCTTGCTCATGAGCGTCAACGGGAGGAGGAAGTGCTCGCAGAACTGCTTGTACGCCGGCCACGGCTTTCCCTCCTCCAGCGGCTCAAAGGAGAGGGTGTCGATGAAAACCGGCCGTCCTCCGTGGAACTGAACGTTGTACGCGCTGCTATCCCGCAGCGTAAAGCCCTTGCTCAACGCCCGCTCCTGGATGTCGAGCGTAAGCAGTGCCGCATCCTTCAGCTGCCCAAAGGACCACTCGTACGGATATGAGATGAAAGCGATGCGCTCGGGCTGGAGTACCGCGTAGGCATCGGCTGTGGCAGATAGCTCGAGGCCCACCTGAGTATGGGGCACGAGCAGTCCCTCCCGGGTCAGCTCGTCGTACAGCCCCGAGGTGATAAAGGCCTCGAACTGCTTGCCAAATACTTTGTTGACTTGGCGGTAGAGAGTAGCGTCCCGACAGTATACAAAGCCGCTGGGGTCGCGAAAGGACCCCTCGACGGCCTGCCAGCTCATCGACGGCGGCGGGGGACCAGCATCCGGAAGAATGACTTGAAGGCCTCACGGACCCGGGAGACCATGGCCACCATGGAGAGAAGACCGGCGGCTAGGAGCTGGAGCACGAGGCTACCGGTTGTTGGATCGATGTACATCGTCGCTTCCTGGGTGAGAGCCCTTATGCCGTTTCCGGGGTATCAAAAGTGTAACAAGGCGTGAGGCCAGGCGGCAGTGACATGCGGCACACGCACCTCCGGCTACTCCGCATCGGTAATCCGGCCGGCCGACCCACCGCCAGCATCCTGCATCCAGACCGTTTTGATGTTCACGAACTCCCGTATGCCGTAGTGGCTTAGCTCCCTGCCGTAGCCCGAGCGCTTCACTCCGCCAAAAGGCACCCTCGGATCAGAAGCCACCATGGCATTGATGAACACCATCCCTGCTTCCAGCTCGGCGACAAAGCGGTCGCGCTCCCGCTCGTTTCGGGTCCAGGCGCTCGCGCCCAACCCGAATTCGGAATCATTGGCGAGCCGGATTGCATGGTCGAGGTCCGGGACGCGAAAGAGCAGGGCTACCGGGCCGAATACCTCCTCCCGGTAAGCCGGTGAGTCCTGGCTGATGTCCGTAAGGACGCCTGGGGCAAAGTAGTAGCCGGGCCGCGCCAGCCGGTGGCCGCCAGTCAGCAGTCGAGCCCCTGCCCTGACTGAACGGTTTAGCTGGTCGGTGAGCGTCTTAACCTGCGCCTCATTTGCGAGAGGGCCCACCTGCGTAGCAGGGTCCATCGGATCACCGACGACCAGCGCCTCCATCCCCGCCACGAGACGGCGCTCGAAATCGTCAGCCACAGCCTCGGAGACAATGAAGCGCTTCGCCGCAATGCAGGACTGTCCGTTATTGATGGTACGAGCTTGTACCGCGGTTTGCGCGGCGGCATCGAGGTCGGCAGACGGCATCACAATGAAGGGGTCGCTGCCACCCAGCTCCAGGACCGTTCGTTTTATCTGCTTGCCGGCTGCGCTCGCTACGTGGCTTCCTGCACTGGTGCTCCCGGTGAGCGTCGTTGCCGCCACACGCGGGTCCTCGATCACCCGGCGTACCCGGTCAGTTTCGATCAGCAGGGTTTGAAAGCACCCCTCCGGCCAACCGGCACGACGGAAGATCTCCTGGATCGCGAGGGCGCACTGGGGAACGTTGGAAGCATGCTTTAGCAGCACGACGTTTCCTGCGGCGAGCGCGGGCGCCGCGAAGCGGAATACCTGCCAGAATGGGAAGTTCCACGGCATGATGGCCAGCACGGGGCCGATCGGCTGGTAAGTGACAAAGCTGCGGCCGGCACCGGTCTCGACCACCTCATCGGTCAGAAATCGCTCAGCGTTCTCGGCGTAGTACCGACATCCCCAGGCGCACTTGGCTGCCTCTTCCGTCGCCGCCTTGAGAGTCTTGCCCATTTCAGTCACCATCAGCCGGGCAAACTTGTCCTTCTCCGATTCCAGAATTTCGGCAGCGCGCGCCAGCAGGCGGACCCGGTCTGCCACTGGGGTGCGGCGATAGCGATGAAACGCATCGGCGGCGCACTGCAGCCGCGCGTCCAGCTCCGGCTCGGATAGCGGGGTAAATGTGCGAAGCGTCTGACCAGTGGCAGGGTTTACGGTTGCGATCGTCATGCCGGCATGCCTTTCGTCTGCTATTATCCGTCCATGAAATCCATGCACGTCCTGCTTCGGAATGCCATCGACTACGCTGGGCTGTTTCCGCCCGCCGGGTTGGACATGCAGTCGGCGGTGAGCAACTTCGCCGCGTATTCGGCCGACGAAAACTCCTGGGCGCTGGGTCGTTTCGTGGTGCCGGTCTCCCGCCTGGACGAGTTCATGGCTGCGGCCTGGCCCTACGTCTCTGCCAAAACATCACCGATTCGGCCGTGGCGGCTCGCGGCACTCTGCGGGCCGGATCTCGGGTCCGATATGGATGCCATAGAACGGTTCAACGGCTTCTTCAAGTCCAGCGATGCCAGACTCACCATCGATACACTGGAACGGAAGGCCGTATCCGTCGAAGAAATCAAGGAGACGATGCACCGGGTACCCGCCCAACTGCAAGCGTTTCTGGAGCTGCCGGTGGATTCGGATGCTGTCCCCCTAATCCACGCGATGGCTGGTTCCCGGGTCCGGGCCAAGGTGCGAACCGGCGGCATCACTGCTGATGCATTTCCCCGTCCTGCCGATCTTCTCGGATTCATCGACACTGCAATTCGAGCCAGTGTTCCATTCAAGGCGACGGCAGGGCTTCATCATCCATTACGCGCCGAGTACCGACTGACCTATGCCCCCGATAGCGCTCGGGGCCGGATGTTCGGTTTTCTGAATCTGTTCCTCGTCGCCTGCGGTCTCCATTATGGCATGGAAATGGGTCATGCCCTCGATCTTCTCCAGGAAGAATCTCCTGCGTCCCTGGTAATCGAGAATGACGGCATACGTTGGAGAGATTATCACTGGGGGGTAGCCCAGCTTGAGGTGATCCGGCGGGAAGCAATCATTGCCTTCGGATCGTGCTCCTTTACCGAGCCCATTGGTGAGTTGCAAGCCCTGAATCTCCTCCTGCCCAGAGTGCCACAGGCGTGAATCGAACCCATGATGTGGGTTTGACCTCCTGGGTCGCTTCCGCACAAGGTCATCCCGACTTTCCGATTCAGAACCTTCCATTGGGCATATTCCGGCGCCGAGGGCAGGATGACGCCCCATCTGCCGGCGTAGCCATCGGCAATCAGATTCTCGATCTCGCCAGGTCGGCCTCCGCTCTGGGTGTGCCCGGGGGAGCTATGGCCGAGCTCTGCCGGGAGCCACGCCTCAATGCTCTCATGGGCTCGGGGGGAGAGCGCTGGTCAGTGCTCCGCAGCGAAATCAGCGGATTGCTTGCTTCCGACTCGCCGCTGAGGAGTCGAGCGATGAAGGTGGCGGATCAGATTCTCGTTCCGCAGGCAGAGGCCGAGCTTTTCGTCCCTGCTGCGATCGGCGACTACAGCGACTTCTACGCATCGGTGCATCACGCCACCAACGTGGGAAGCATGTTTCGGCCGGACAATCCACTGCTTCCCAACTACAAGTGGGTTCCGATCGGATACCATGGACGGGCATCCTCTATCGTTGTCAGCGGCACACCCGTACGCCGCCCCTGGGGGCAGATCAAACCGCCGGATGCGGACCACCCGGTGTATGCGGCCACCAGAGCACTCGACTACGAAGCGGAAATGGGCTGCTTTGTTGGGCCGGGCAACGAGCAGGGTGAAACGGTTCCCCTGGACCGTGCCGAAGAGCATCTGTTTGGCCTTAGCCTGGTCAATGACTGGTCCGCCCGAGACATCCAGACTTGGGAATACCAGCCGCTCGGTCCGTTTTTAGCCAAGAGCTTCAGCACCACGATTTCACCGTGGGTTGTCACCCTGGAGGCTTTGGAGCCCTTCCGGGTCCCCGCTTACCGGCGGCCCGCTGCCGATCCAGCTCCTCTGCCCTATTTGAACGGTACTAGGAATCGGGCGTCGGGCGGCATCGATGTCACTGTAGAGGTGTTGCTGGGGACGGCACGGATGCGAGAAGCCGGAATGTCGCCGGTGCAGGTCAGCCAGGGTCGACTGGCCGACCTTTACTGGACGCTGGGGCAGATGGTGACTCATCACGCCAGCAACGGCTGCAATCTCCGCCCCGGTGATCTCTTCGCCACCGGCACGATCTCGGGGCCAACCCGAGAATCGCGAGGGTGCTTGCTCGAGCTGACCTGGCGCGGAGCGGAGCCGCTGGTCCTGCCCACGCAGGAGATTCGCAAGTTCCTCGAAGATGGCGACGAGGTAATCTTGCGGGCCTACTGTCATAAGCCCGGCGCAGTCCGTATCGGCTTCGGTGAGTGTCGGGGGATTATCCTGCAGGGCTGAGATGCGTTTCGCTGGCTCGCGGGAGGGAGTGCACGGGGCGTATCGCTTCCCCGGGCACTCCCAGCAAGTCAACTCTTCTCCACCAGGCGTTGCAGCAACTGCTGGGCGTATTCCTTATCCCACTCCGCCAGGTTCTTGCGCGCACTCACCTCGACTCGAGTAGTCTTGTCGCTTCTCTCTTCCAGCTCAAAGGTTATGTCGAGATCGCCCTTCTTGCCCTTGAGCTCGCGCTTCGAGCCGCCGTCCTCGGTACTCCCGGCGTCCGGGACGATGCCCTCCTCGTTCATCAGTGCGCGTGCCCGGGTGGCCAGCTGGTCGACTGAGCCCTCAACGAGAGACTCGGCGCCGCGGCTGGTTAAATAGATACCGGCCCCCGCTCCGGCGGCAGCGGCGGCCAGGCAGCCCGTCATGGGTAGCACCAGGGCCAGCGCGAGGAGCCATTTGCCGGGCGTAAATGACTTGTTCGTCATACGTTCACCCCTTCGAATGGTAAGAGTGACGGCAAGAACAGCCCAAATGCTAGCCCGGTTACCGCCGGGCTTCTACTACGTGTGTCACCTTCCAGCCGTAATCCATATCAACCGCCCTTCCTTCCGGTTCTGCCGGGCGTCATACTTCAGCATTCCTTCCAGTCGAGGGCGGCGTGAGCCAGTTTCTCAAGACGACTCAGATTGCGATAGACGGCGCCAAGACCTTGCCGCGCCGCTACTACGTAGCCCCTGAGGTGTTCGCCGAGGAGCTCGACAAGGTCTTTGCACGGCGATGGTTGTGCGTCGGCCGGGAAGATCGGATAGCTCAGCCTGGCCAGTACTTCCTGCAGACGATCGGCACCGAAAGCATCATCGTGCTCCGTGACCGTACCGGCAGGCTGCGGGCCTACTATAACGTTTGCCGACACCGGGGCACTCGGCTGTGCGAGGAACATCAGGGGCAGTTCTCCGAGACGATTCAGTGTCCCTACCATGCCTGGACCTATGCCCTGGACGGTCGGCTGATCGGGGCGCCGTCTGCGGCGGACATCGAAGGATTTCAGAAGAGCGACTACCCCTTGTATTCGGTGCCGATTGAGAGCTGGGAAGGATTCCTCTTCATCAACCTGGCACCCGAGCCTGAGCCGTTTGTCGAAGCGTACGAGCGACTGTTACACCGATTCACCCGGTTCAACCTTCCCACTCTCGCCGTTGCGCGGACGATCGAGTACGACGTTCGCGCCAACTGGAAGCTCCTGTTTCAGAACTACTCCGAGTGCTACCACTGCGGCCCGGTTCACCCACCTCTCGCCAAGCTCACCCCGCCCACCAGCGGGGAGAACGACCTGACCGAGGGCCCCTTCACCGGCGGGTTCATGGTGATCAACGAGGGCCATCAGAGCCTGACGATGAGCGGCCGCTCCTGCGGCGTGATGGTGGGAGACTTACCGGAAGAAGATCTGAACCGGGTGTACTACTATGCCATTTTCCCCAACATGCTGCTGAGCCTGCATCCGGATTACGTGATGTTTCACACCTTGTGGCCGGAGGCGCCCGACCGGACTCGCATCTTCTGCTCCTGGCTCTTTCATCCGGATACGCTGGTCAATCCCGACTGCAATCCCGAAGACGGTATCGAGTTCTGGGATATGACGAACCGCCAGGACTGGCACATCTGCGAGCAGAGCCAGCTC
>DASPKB010000324.1:0-3820 GCA_035628315.1 Gemmatimonadales bacterium
GCTGAGTCGTGCGCGCGGCGGCACCACCGCCCGCACCTCGTCGTCGAAGGCGATCAGCCCGGTGGCATCGCGCTGTCGAAGCAGGATGAGAGCGAGCGCGGCGACGAGCCGCTGCGCGTAGGCGAGCTTGGGGAGGACGGACTCCGGGTCGCCGGTCCAGGCCATGGACCTGCTGATGTCGCAGACCACCATCGCGCGCAGGTTGGTCTCTTCCTCGAACTGCTTGACGTACAGCCGGTCGTTGCGTCCCAGGATCTTCCAGTCGACATACCGCAGTTCATCGCCGGGCTGGTACATCCGGTGTTCGGCAAACTCCACCGAGAAGCCGCGGCGGGGTGAGCGGTGCAACCCGCTGAGGAAGCCCTCCACCACACCTTCGGTGATGATTTCCAGGCCACCGAGCTTCGACACCTCAACAGGATCGAGCAGGTCCAGGCGAGTACGACCAGCGGCAGAATCGGAGCGCTGCATGGGACCGGCAACGTATCCGCGCACGATGGGTGAAGTCAAACCGCTACAACGCACTGAAACTCCGCTCAGACAGCGACCGTAGCGTGATGGTCACCGGCTGATTTGCTTCCCTGCTTCCAGTTTCGAGCATTCCCGATGCATGCACCGTGGTACCTGATTCTGCTGCTCCCCTTGTCCTTGGCGGCTCAAGCGAAAGCTCCGGCCGGCGGAGCCGCCGGCAGTATCACTTCGCAGGATATCCAACGCCGGATCACGGCGATTGCGCATGATTCCATGCTGGGACGGGACAACCCCAGCCCGGGGCTCGAGCGCACGGCAAAGTACGTGGCCACGGAGTTTCACCGGCTGGGACTCCGGCCTGGTGCGGACACAGGGTATTTCCAGCGTTTTGCGCTCAGCCGCTGGACTATGGATAGCCGGCGTTCAACCATCACCCTGGAAGGCCGGGGTGCTCGTCGCGCCGTCAAGGTGGCAACCGAGGTGCGCTATGTCGACGGCAGAATCCCAGCGGAACCGGTCCGCGGCGGCGTGACTCTGCTGGCGGGATCGCCTGGCTCGGCGCCCGATCTCCAGGATCGGATCGCCCTGGTGCTCATGGATTACACCAAACCACTGCCCGCTTCACTGGGGCCGGACATCTACCGGCTCGCTGCTTCAGGTGTCGCGGCGGTTCTCCTCCTTTCGAACCGGGACTCGGCAACCTTCGCGGAACGACTCAGGACTGCCGCAACCCCTCGGCTGCGGCGGGAAGGGGCGCGCGATCTGGACAGCATCGCACCGATTCTCGAGGTGCACGAGCGGACTTTGGGCTCTTTCCTCACCGGCGTAGGAATTCATCCGGACCAGCTGAGGAGAAGCCGGGCTCCGAGCAGGAAGGCCATTCGAGATATGCAGGCGGAGATCCGGTTGGAACGGGACGTTCATAGCCGGGTGGAGCTGCCGAATGTGATCGGCATTATGGAAGGAAGCGACCCCCGGCTCCGCGATGAGTACGTGGCCTTCACGGCTCATATCGATCACATCGGGGTCAGCCCCGGGCAACGGGACAGCATCAATAACGGGGCAGACGATAATGCTTCGGGTGTAGCCGGGCTGCTGGAACTGGCCGAGGCGTTCAGTCAGCCTGGAGCCCGGCCGCGGCGATCGCTGCTGTTCCTGACCCCGAGCGCGGAAGAGCCGGGACTCCTGGGCAGCGCGCACTTCACCGACCATCCGACCGTGCCTCTCCGCAGCATCGTGGCGAATATCAACATGGACCTCATTGGCCGAAACTGGCCGGATTCGGTCATCGCTGTGGGCCTGGAGCAGTCTGATTTAGGCAAGGTCCTCGCCGGGGTAGTCAGCGCTCACCCCGAGCTCAGGATGACGCCGATTGCCGACCGCTGGCCCGAAGAGCGGATCTTCTACCGGTCCGACCACTACAACTTTGCCCGCAAGGGTGTGCCCATCCTGTTTTTCACCAGCGGCACCCATCCCGACTATCATCGTCCAAGCGATGAGCCTGCGAGGATCAACGCCGAAAAGGCGAGCCGGCTGGTGCGGCTGCTGTACTACCTGGGCGAGACAGTCTCCAACCGAGACCAACGTCCAGAGTGGTCTCCCGAGAGCTACCGTCAAATCGTCGAGCGCAAGTGATGCCTTACACATGGACTCTGGCCCTGATCTTCGCCGCCTGGCCGGCAACGCTGCACGCGCAGACCAGCGCGCCGCTCTCCCGCGCAGCAGCCACCCTCTCCGCCGGAGATGTGGCCCGGCGAATTGGAATCATCGCGGCCGACTCCATGCTGGGCCGCGACACCCCGAGCCGAGGGCTGGAGCTGACCGCCCAGTATGTAGCCGATCAGTTTCGCGCCTTCGGTCTCAAGCCCGGCGGTGACAATGGAACATGGTTCCAGCGTTATCCCATCACCCGGCGGCGGCTGGATCTAAACCAATCACGGGTGATTTTCTCCGCCGGCCACCGGGGGGACACCGCCTGGTTCCATCAATCGGCTCGTTTCGACGGTGGACGAGTGCCTGACAGCGCAGTGGTTGGGCCGGCTGTGCTGCTGGCGGGCAGGCATACCGCGGAGTCGGCGGAACGTGCTTCGGTGCGGGACCGGGTGACGCTCTATGTCGCCTCACCAGCCACCGATCCGGGCACCGTCCAGCAGGTGCTCCGGATTCTTTTCCTCGCAGGGCCCAAGGCACTGATCGTCCTGAGCAGCCGTAACTCGGCTGAATTCGCGGCCTCGCTGCCGAGGCAGGCTGCCGAGCGAACCGTTATCGGGAGCTCGGCAAGCAAGCCGGTCGTGCTTCAAGTGAGCAGCGAGGCGGTTGAGGGTGCGCTGCTCGCAGCCAAAGCTGATTTATCGAGATTGCGCGCTTCAACCGAGCCGATGATACGGGAACTTCCGGAGCTTCGGATCTCAGTGGAGATGAAGGACAGCATCACTTCGGCTCAGTCCGCCCCCAATACTGTGGGCATTCTGGAGGGCAGCGACCCGGTGCTCAAGGATGAGTACCTGGTGTACTCGGCGCATATGGACCACATCGGTGTCACTCCGGGGCGGGCGGACAGCATCAACAATGGAGCGGATGACGACGCGTCGGGAACGGCCGGCATCATAGAGCTGGCCGAAGCGTTCAGCCGCCCGGGGGTGCGCCCCCGGCGGTCGATCATCTTCCTCACGGTGAGTGGGGAGGAGAAAGGACTCTGGGGCAGTGACTACTTCGCCGGCAACCCGCCGGTTTCCATCAAGCAGATCGTCGCCAACGTGAACATGGACATGATCGGCCGCAACTGGGCCGACACGATCGTCGCCATTGGCAAGGAGCATTCAGATCTGGGCACCACCCTCGAGCGGGTGAACCGGGCGCATCCGGAACTGCGGATGACCGCCATCGACGATCGCTGGCCCGAGGAGCGGTTCTACTTCCGGTCGGATCACTACAACTTCGCCCGGCGCGGTGTCCCCGTACTGTTCTTCTTCAATGGGGTGCACGAGGATTATCACGAGGTGACGGACTCGCCCGAGAAGATCAACAGCGAGAAGGAGGCCCGCATTCTCAAGCTGCTTTTCTACCTGGGCCAGGAAGTCGCCAATGCGGCCCAGCGCCCTCGGTGGGACCCGGAGAGCTATCGTGAAATCGTCGAAGAGGAGGCTGTCAGCTCTGCGGGCCTCTCCGACCCGTCCACTCTCGTCAGCAAGACGCCTACGACGATCAAGATCGCGCCTACTCCCTGCAACAGGTGCGGCCGCTCGCCCAGGAGCAGCCAGGCGCCAATGACCGCGAACAGCGGGGTTACGCACATGTAGATTGCCGTCCGGGTGCCGCCTACCGCCTTGACGCTTCGATTCCAGAGCAG
>DASPKB010000325.1:0-8003 GCA_035628315.1 Gemmatimonadales bacterium
TAACCACCTTGCCGCTGAGCTGGTGGCGAAACCAAGTCTGCTGCCGCTTGGCATACTGGCGAGTTCCTACGGTAATCGCCTCGGCGACCGTATCCCGCGCTCGCGTACCGTGGAGGTACTCGACAGCCTCCCTGATCCCGATGCCGTCCAGACCCGGCGCATTGGGTGGATGACCTTCTGCCAGCACCGATGCCACCTCCTCGATGAGCCCCCGCCGCACCATCTCCTCAGCGCGACGAGCGATGCGTTGGTGCAGAACCGGGCGGGGAACGGTGAGCACAATGTACCATGGGTCGATGGCGCCCTGAGACCGTGCGGCCTGTTGCCAGTAGGAGAGCGGACGTCCGCTGAGCAAGGCGACCTCGATCGCGCGCGCGGCGCGCTGGCGGCCTCCCCCTCGAAAGCTCGGATCCAGTCGGGCAGCCCAGCGGAGCAGCTCAATGGGCTCGAGCCGAGCAGTCCACGCATCGAGCGAGCGGCGACGCGCCGGGTCGAGAGCCGGCTCCAGGAAGAGGCCTTCCGCAAAGGCTCGAACGTAGAGACCCGTGCCGCCCACGATGATCGGCTGCTTGCCGCGAGCGCGGATGTCGGGGAGCCAGCGTGCCGCATCCCTGGCGAAGTGGCCTGCGCTGTAGCGCTCACCGGGTTCTACCAGGTCCACTCCATGGTGGGGGGCCCGTGCGCGTTCTTTCCGGGTGGGTTTGGCAGTGCCTATATCCAGCCGGCGATAGACCTGACGGGAGTCGGCCGAAATGATTTCCAGCTGCCAATGCGCGGTGAGCGCGAGCGCGACGGCCGTCTTGCCCACTGCGGTCGGGCCAACCAGCACCGGGATACTATCGCCGGCCAAACCGGCGCTCCAGCTCCTCCCGGGGCAGCTGCACGATGGTCGCGCGGCCGTGCACGTCGTGGGGCGGGAGATCGGTTGCGAAGAGCCGCAGCAGCAGTTCCCGCATCTCGCGCGGCTCCAGACGTTCGCCCGCCTTCACCGCCGCCCGGCACGCGTACGTTGCCGCGAATCGCTCGAGGCGGTTGCTCCACCCACCGAATCGGCCGCGCGCCAGGTCGGCCACTATTTCGCGGAAGCAAGCCTCCGCGTCGAAGCGGGGATGCGGCGCCGGTACGGTGTGCACGACCACCGTGCGTCCCCCGAAGCCCTCGACCTCGAACCCCACCCGCCGGAGCTCCTCTCCGTGCGCGTCCACCGCGTCCAACTCTTCATCGGTCAGCTCTACGGTCAGAGGCAGCAGAAGCCTCTGGGCCGGTGCCCCTACCCCGCCCAGCTGGCCCAATATTCTCTCGTAGAGGATCCGCTCATGCGCCGAGTGCTGATCGACGATGATGACACCATCGGGCCCTTGATAGAGTATGTAGCTGTCGAACACCTGAAGCAGCGGGGCGTCGAATCCGGAGCCAGTTTCCTCCAACTGCGAGCTCGGTTCAGCCGGACCATCCAGACCGAAGAGCTCCCCGGACTCGACGAGCGGCAGGGCTAAATCGCCCAGGTGGGCGGGACCGGCAAGCGGAATGCTCCGCCACTCACCAACTGGCACAGCCGCTACCAGAGCTCCGAGCGCCGAACGCACCGCCTCCTCGACCACGCGCTCCACGCCGATTCGATCGCGAAATCGCACCTCGAGCTTGGCCGGATGCACGTTGACATCGACATCCTCCGCGGCCACTTCGATTCGCAGGTAAATGGAGGGACGATCACCTGGGTGGATGGCGGCCCGGTATCCTGCTTCGGCGGCGCGAACGAGGAAAGCGTCCTTGAATGGACGTCCGTTGACGAACAATTGGGTGCGGCGGCCCGTGGGCTGCGCGTCGCCCGGACGCTGTATGAAGCCACTCACCCGGAAGGCCCCTGCCGCGTAATTCACCGGCACCAGGGTACCCGCGAGATCGCGCCCCCAGACGCTCGCCAGTCGCTCTGCCAAATCCTGGCCGGCAGGGACCAGGAGACGACAGCTTCCGTCTACTTCCAGCTCGAAACCGGTCTCAGGGTGGGCCAGGGCGAGGGTGGCCACAGCCTCGTGGGCTGCGCGGGTCTCGCTGGCTGCGGAGCGCAAGAACTTACGCCGTGCAGGAGTATTGAAAAACAGAGTTCGGACGGTAACCGTCGTGCCGGGTTGCCGCGCCAATGGAGCAACCCGCTCGAGACGGCCACCCACCACCAGGAGCTCGGTTCCCTCGCCCTCTCCGTCGTGCGTGCCTAGCGTCAGCCGCGAGACCGACGCAATGGCCGGGAGGGCTTCTCCCCGGAACCCGAACGTGGATACACCGACCAGATCGGCGGCAGAGCGGACCTTGCTGGTGGCGTGGCGGTCAATCGCGAGGACGGCGTCATCTCGACCCATACCGCTTCCGTCGTCACTGACCTCGATCCGAACCTTTCCGCCGTTCTCCAGCTCGACCCGGATGTGACGGGCTCCGGCGTCGAGCGCGTTCTCGACCAACTCCTTGACCACCGAGGCCGGCCGCTCGACCACCTCGCCGGCGGCAATCTGATCGGCTACCGCATCGGGTAGAATCGCCACGCGTCGCGACATTGCGGAAATCTATCCGCCGATTGCGGCGATCGCCTCCGCTGTTACCCAACCTTCTACATCTCCGGCACGGACCAGAACCCAGCCCCGCTCTGCCCGGCGCATTCGCACAGCGGCCCCCGCTTCGATCGGTGAGATTGCAGGAGCACGCCCATGAGGAGAGACCCGGAGCGTAGTCTGATCCAGCACTACTGCAATTGGCCGTCGATACCAGGCCCCGAGCGCAAGCGCGGAGAGCAGCGATAGTGCCGCGAACACGAGCACCACGGTCCACCGCTCTCTTACCCGGGGCCGCCATACCCACCCAGCCCAGCCGACCAGCCAGGCGATAGCCGCGACCACCAGCAACTCCGCTGTGGTCACGGGTGGCGACCAGATGAGCCGGGCTGAGCCGGCGTCCGGCGTTGGCGTGAGCCGGAGCGCGCGCAGCACGGTGGGCTCCCGGGGCGCGAGCCGACGAGCCCTAATCCAGGCGGCCGACGCTCGACCCTTTGCACCCAGCCGGTGGTACGCCGCGCCGAGATTGTACCAATGGGCGGCCACAGCGGGCTCGAGCTCGGCCCTGCGGCTGAACCCGTCTGCGGCGGCGCGGAGGGCGCCGGCCTCGTATAGGCCTTCGGCCGCCGGAGTCTGCGCCGACAAAAATCCCGATGAGCAGAACAAGGCGACTACCAGAGGCACAGCTCGGCCTCCGCAGCCGCGGAGCGACCCACCCAGCCGATGCACCAGCTCATCAACTTCAGCCGCCAACGCGGTGTCTTCGAGATGGGCGCCAGGCCCGTAGCGTCGGGCTAGCAGCCGGTCTCTGACGTCGGCAACGCGGCCGGCGGTCTCGCTGTCGGCACCGGCTGCACGAACCGCTGCTGCCAGTCCTGCCCGCGAGCGGTGATCCGGATCGGGAACCAGCCCGCGCACGAGAGCGTCCAGCTTCTCCTCGGCTGCACGAAGGCCAGGCTCAACTCGCACGGGAGCCGGCCGGCGCCAATGAAGCCGCCGGCCGCGAGCCGATACCAGCAGCGGAGGCAGGAGGAACAGGAGCAGCCATCCCCAGGCCGGCACCGCATGGCGGATTCTCCATGCGAGCGCGGGGCGGTTGGCCGGCAGCAGCGCTGGCGGCAGGGCAACCGATGCTGCCGGCTCTCCGCTGGCGGCTACCGGTATCGAAGCAGCGGCCACGGTTGCCGATCGGTAACTCCGGCTGGAAAGGTCGTAGTAGGCGTAGCTCACAGGCGGCAGAGTTACCGGGCCGCTCGAGTCCGGCACTACGAGATAGTGGAAGGTTTTCACGCCATTGACCCGGCCCTCGGTCGTGCTGACCTGCTCCTCCACCCGGTCCACGTAGGCTCGGACACCGCGGGGCCAGCGGATGTCTGGGGGAGGCCACAGAGCCGTGTTCCCTTCACCAGTCAATGCCAGCTCCACCGTGACGCCCTCACCGGCATGTGCGGCGGGCGGAGTGACCCGCCGCTCCAGCTTGAGTCCGGCGCCGACAGCTCCGGTGAAGTTCGCGGGGCGACCCGCAACGGGAAGGGTCCGCACCAGGAGCGTTTCCGGTCTACTCGACAATGCGAATCGCTCTTCCTGACTGAAGAACTGAAGGGCAAGCGGGGTACTGTACTTCAGCATCGCGCCCGGAATCGGGATGGTGCCGGCCACAAGCGGAAATACCACCTGATGCGCCACGAACAAGTCATACGCGCTGCCTCCAATGTTCCTGGTGGCGGCTATGCCTGCGGGCGCGGATTGAGGGTAGCTCCAGACCCCGTTGATGACCGGCGGCTGGAGGGTTGGAGGACGGCGCAACTGCAGTCTTAGGTCGCGCGGAAACCACGCGGCGGTTACGACATCAACCTGCTCGCCCACATTGACACTGTCGGCGGACACTATGAGAGCGACCGCGGCTTTGCCGCGAGGCGGTGGCGGCGCTCGCTCCAGTAGTGCACGAAGTCTGGGATTGAGCGCCGGCCCCGTAGCGGCTGCGCTTGGCTCCACGTCCACGTGAACGGCAGCCGCCTCTGCAACCGCGCGCCCCTGAGCTGCCCGCGCGGGGCCGATCTCCCACCGTCCGGGACGGACCGCCCGCAGCCGCAGCTCGAGAACCGTTGTCCGAAGCGGTTTTCCGCCGGAGAAAGACACCTCCGTACGCTCGCTCCGGGCAATCACCTCGAATCCATTCAGCGGTGCAACTGAGAGGTTCATCGGTTCAGCCGACCGGCTCACCCCTCGTACGGTGTACAGCAACTCTTCACCTACCGCTAGATGATTCTGGTCCACCGACACCTGAATATCCGGAGGCTTCTGTACTAGCGCGAACAACAAAACGATTCCTACCAATCCTTCACTCCTCCTGCCCCGCCCCCGCGCAGCCGGCGCTGCTGTTCCTCGCGGGTCTCCCGCTCTCGCCGCTCCATCGAGCTGAGAATCTGCTCCGCCTGCGATTGGCTTAGCCCCGGGCTGGGCTGCTCGGCGCCGGAAGGCGGTGGTGTTTGCGGCGGCGGTCCACCGGATGGAGGGGGCGTCCCACCACCACCACCACCACCGGCGTTGCTCGGCGGAGGAGGCCGCCGCCGCTCCGCCAGCTCCAGGTTCCACTTGGCCCTGGCCGATGCGGGCTGAAGCCGGAGTGCCTCCCTCAAACGGTCTGAGGCTTCCCCCAGCAGCTCCTCCGACTTGGCGGTGTCGGCCTCGGCAGCAAGCAGGTTCAGCACCCCGAGATTGTAGAGCGCTCGATATCGCAATGCCGGGTCCAGAGATTTGGCAGCCTGTTCCAGCGCACCACGGGCGACATCATATCTTCCCGCCTCGAGTGCGGCCGTTCCGGCGTTATAAAAAGCGGTGTCTCTTGCCCGGCCGCCGGCCTCCTTCAGGAACTCCGCGGCCGCCCGCTCAGGGTCACCCGCTGCCATGGCACGGGTTCCGGAAGTCGGCCTCTGCGCCTGCGCCGGAGCTCCCAGAAGCAAACCGGCCAGTGCTATCAGAGCCGGCCCTGGCCGGGCGAGGGTATATCCAACCAGCAGCAAGGCCGCGCCCAGTGCGGGGATCCATGCTCGCGGTACGAGATCAGCGGTGCGGGTTTCCGCTGTGGGCGAGCGCTTCATCGCGGCCACCAGGTCGCGGACGGCGCCGGCCTGGTCGGGCAGCTCATTCGGCACCAGCGTGCCTTCTGCAGCATCCACCATGGCACGAAGCACGTCGTCACGCCGCTGAGTACGCACAACGTTGCCATTCTCGTCCTGCTTGTACTCGGTCAGGGTTCCGGCGGAATCGCGGATCGGAATTCGGGTGGGCAGTGCCCGGCCTTCAGCCACGACTACCAGGCGCACACCGGCGTCCTTGAGCGCCTCGGCGCGCGCCACGATTTCGGGGAGAGTGTCGTGCGCTTCACCATCGGTAAACACCACGAGCACGCGATCGGCTGCGTCGGTGGCCGCTCCCAGCAGCTCGGCTCCCTGCGCAAGCACGGCGCCCAGGCTTCGGCCGGATTCAGCCGGCGTAGTGATCGCCGCCGCAGCCGGATCCACCGAGATCCGGGCCTCTTCGGAAGGCAAGACCGGGGTAGTGACAATCACGGTGCTGCCGCAGCCCCGTACCAGCCGCGCCTATCTGGCGGGCGAGCCCGCCGAGCGGCCCGAAGAGCAGCCGTCCTCTCCTCCGGCTAAACCTGCCGACAACCGCGAGCAGACTTTGGCCCAGATGCGTGCCGGCGTGGAGCGATGCTACAGCGCGCTTGCCCGGAGGGATGTCATGCGGGTCGAAGAGATGTACAAGCCGGTAACCAAGGAAGACCTGGAGAACCTCAAAAAGCTGGGCCGCATTCTTCGGAACCGGGAATGGGATGCTCAGGTCGGAGAGCGCCGGGACGGCGCCCAGCAGCTGGACGGAGCCTCACCGTCGATGCGCTTTGGTTTTCGTCTCACCTGGAAGGATGCCTTCGGAGGGCGGCTCAGCAGCGATCCCGAGTTCCAGGCTGAGTTTGTTCGTGCCGGCGGGAACCTGGAGCTGTCCAGCTGCAGAATTGTCGGATCGCCGAAGCTCTAGCCTAGCCACCCAATCCGACGGCCAGACCGAGTCGCAGTACGAGATTGACGCCCGACGCGGCAGGATCCGACTGCACTTCTTCGCCGTTCCTGCTAAGCGTGCCGGCGCTGCGCCGGTTATATCCGAACGTTGCACCGGCGTCGAGGTTGAGCCGTGGCCCCAGCCGATAGAGCAATCCGCCCCCACCATTCAACTGGATGAACGTGGAGGACAAGGAGAACTCGCCCCCTTCGAATCCGGCCTTCAACAGGGAAAACCGAGCCGAGACATATGGCGCGATAACGTAGCTTCCGGTGTGAATCCGGTACCTCGGCTCGACGAAACCACCATACAGTCTCACGTCCGGGAACATGAAACCAGACACCGGTTCAGCCCCGTGCTCGGTGTACTGGAACCCGGCACCTACCGAGAGCGCTCCGGGGGTGTAGCGAATCTGGGCTTCCCCGCCAAACCCGTTCTTCAAATTGTCGAAAACATCACCATCGACCGTGTTGTACAGGCCGGACACCTGAAGTGAGATGGCCTGCGCCGACTGACCATGCACTTCCGCGGGCGTAAGCACGACGGCTACCAGCGGCAGCAAGGCCGAGCGCAGTGCGATCATCTCTCGCGCAGCGGAACTGGTGGCACAGTAGCTCTGGGCGCGGCCGCGGCTGAGACGCCGGTAGGCGAGCCTTCCTCGGACGGCGCAGCGGTTACCGTGTAGCTGAAGTCGGCGAACACCTCAGCGGAGATCGAGGCCCGAGTGCACCCGGCGTCGGTTGGCTGGCTGGTTGGCTGAGTCACGGACGAATAGCCACCGGCATCTGAGGGGACCGTCGGTCCGGCTGCGCCGTCACACGTGGCCCACTGGACCGGCACGTCCGGAACACCGTTGCCGTGGCGGTCAACCACCCGCGCAACGAGAGGCTGCGGGAGATTCTGCCCCGCCGTCGCGGTTTGATCATCTCCCGAGGCAACCAGCACGCTGGTGGGGGCATCCGGTAAGGCCAGGATGCTGTCCCTGAACTCGCGGCCGTCCGGCAGCTCCAACACAATGACCTGGTACCCGGCTGTGGTGCTCAACGTCCAGTTGCTGAGCTGGACTACGCCAAACTGGTCGCTCACCTGTGGTGCGTCCACCGTACTTCCCGACGGCAGCTCTAGTGAGAAGTCTGCGTCCGGTACCGGGCGTCCGCCCGCATCTCTGAAGGTGTACGTGATCACCGGACCGTCCAGCCTGGTACCCACCACCGCCGATTGCGGATGCGACGGTACGACCTGGACCGTTGATACGCTCAGCAGTGTCACTCGCGCGGTTACACTCTGCAGCCCGGCCGCCGAGAAGGTCACATCCCTCGGTCCCGGAACGCCGCTCAGCGTCAATGCACTGAATTGTGCACGGCCGCTCTCATCGGTAGTTGCCGCCTCGCCGGTGAC
>DASPKB010000326.1:0-2997 GCA_035628315.1 Gemmatimonadales bacterium
TACTCCTGGAGCAGCTCTGCGGTTCGCGCCCGCGCCGCACGCCAGCTGATCGTGCCCCGATGAACCCACGGCGTGGTGTCGTCCATTCCAAGCGAAACATTCTCTGTGAGACTGAGGTCGGGAATCAGACCTTCGGAAGTACGGTCCTCGGGAATGAAGCCAATCGGCCGGTCGACCTCCAGCCGTCCGCGAAGTGGCATAAGCCGTCCGGCGACTGCGCGCAGGAGCTCGCGCTGTCCGTTACCGTCAACCGCAGCCACCCCCACGATCTCGCCCGCATGAACCGACAAGGCTGCGTGCCGCACCGCTATTCCGTAACCGCTCTCCCGCGAGACCTCGACCGCATCGAGGCGGACCACAGCTCGGCTGGGGGACGAGGACGCTGAACGGACGGCAGCCCGGGCCGACAACAACGGGAGCGCAGGGCCGGGGCCGATCATCGCCCGGGCGAGGGATTCAGCGGTCTGAGATTCAGGTGTTCCACTGTACGTCACTGAGCCCTGACGCAGGACCGTGACGCTGTCAGCCGCGCGAAGCGCCTCATCCAGCTTGTGGGTGATCAGGACGGCCGCGCCCCCCATCGTCGCAAAGCGGCGGATCACAGCCAGCAGCTCCTCGGCTTCCCCCGGCGCCAGCACGGCGGTGGGCTCATCCAGCAGGAGAATGCCGGCATCCGACGCGAGTGCCTTGACGATCTCGAGCCGCTGCTTGAGAGAGGCGGATAGGCGCCCGGCCCGCTGATCGGGATCCAGCGGAAGCCGCAAACGGTCGCTCAGTGCGCGGGCTCGATCGCGAAGCTCTCGCGGGTGACCCGACCAGCCGCCGGCGAGCGCGATGTTTTCAGTGACAGTGAGGGCCGGAATCGCGGTAAAATGCTGGTGCACCATCCCGATCCCCAGCCGGCGCGCGGCTCGAGGCGAGGTCACCTGGTGCGGAGTGCCGCGAAGCCGGATTTCGCCTGCGTCGGGCCGCACCAGACCATACACGATGTGCATGAGAGTGGACTTGCCGGCGCCGTTCTCCCCGAGCAGGGCGTGAACTTCACCCGACCGCAAAGAAAAGTCGGCCCCGCGCAGCGCGTGCACGGAGCCGAATCGCTTTTGTATCCCGCTCAGCTCGAGAACCGGGGCCAAGGAGGTCAAAGGCCGGTAGGATGATCGTGGAACTCCCAGTCGAGCTCGAATCGCTCCGCCAGATGGGACGCGAGAGCCTGAACGCCAAGGGTCTCCGTGGCATAATGTCCGGCATACACCAGGTTGAGGCCCCACTCCATGGCGTCGAAGTACGTATGATGGGGACCTTCCCCAGTAATGAACGTATCGAGCCCGGCATCGCGTGCCTGGGCAATCATATTGCCGGCACCCCCAGTGATAATTCCTATGCGAGATGGCCGCTCGGGTCCGCCCGGTATCAGGGTGGCGCTCCCCTTCAGCGTGTGCAGCACCCGATCAAGCTCCTGGGCTACCGCTTCACGAGTGGACAGAATGCTCGGCGCCTGGCCCCAGACTCCGATCGGAATGCCGCGGTAGTTGCCGAACCACCCCTCGACCCTGATGCCCAGACGCTCGGCCAGGACAGCATTGTTGCCTACCTCAGGGTGAACATCCAGCGGCATGTGCGCGGCATACACGGCTATCTCATGATTCAGCAGAGCCGAAAATCGGCGGTATCGCCGGCCAGTCAGGGGAGCGTTCCCTTCCCACATCAGACCGTGATGAACCAGCAGGAGGGGCGGCGCCGTAACATCGTCCTCCAGGGACGCGATGACGCCGTCGATGGTGGCCTGTGAGGCGTCCACCGCCGCGACGATCCCGCCGATCCTGCCAGTGTTTGCCACCTGAAGGCCGTTCACCGCGTTCGACTCGTCGGGGACCTCGCCGATATGGAGGTACTCGTCCAAGTACTCCACGATCTGCTGCAGCGGCACCCCAGTCACGCGGGCACCCGTCCGTAAGTGCGCTTGGATCGGAGAGGAGCGTTCGCTTCCATGCTGGGCGGTCGGGGAGCAGCCAGGAGAGTACCGTTGGAGATGGAATCCGCCGCCGCTGCCATCCGGGTCTTGAGCCATTGCGGGATCAGACTGTCCAGACGAGGGTTCGACACGTAACGAACCACTCCGCTCTTCAGCCCAAACGCCTCCACATGGGGGACGAACTCCCCTGTCTGCACCGCCGAAGCGACCAGCAGGAAAGCCCTAGGCAGATCTATCACCGCACTACCCAGCACCCGGTCGGGAGCCAGACCGGCCTGGTCCGCGTTTGAGCCCAGCACATAGACCCCCCGGCTCTCCTTGACCGCCTGAAACAAACCCAGCGCTGCGGCATCGGCATTGTGGTGGAACATATCGGCACCGGCGCTGATCAAGGCCAGCGCAGCCTCCCGTCCGGCAGCGACATCATCAAAGCTGTTCAGATACACTTCACGCGAACTGATTGCGGGAGTAATGGCCCGGGCACCATTGGCCCATCCCTGGTAGGCGGCCTTAATGGGCGGGAGCTCGATGCCACCCACGAACCCCAGCACACCACTCTTGCTCAGTCCCCCGGCTACCATGCCCGCGAGGTAGCTCGCTTCTTCCAGCCGAAAGATCAGCGGCGAGACGTTTCCCCTAGCCCTTCGGCCAGAGGTCACGATGAATGCGGTCTTCGGATGGCTGGCGGAAACCCGTTCGGCGGCATCCTGAAACTCGAAGCCGTGCGCAAAGACCAGGTCGTAGCCCTGCGCCGCATAAGCTCGGAGTGCTTCGATCTGCTCAGTCGGGGTCCGTGCCTCGACATGGCTGATGTGGACTCGAAGCGAATCGCGGATCCGCTGCAGCCCCTCGAATGCCCCGGAGTTCCAAGCGGCGTCGGCCACGGAGCCGGGCGTGACCAGGCCGACCCGCATGCCGGACACCTGTGGGCGGAGACATGCCACTAGAGTCAGCATGGCAACAGCGTGGCACCACTTAGGGCGCAGTATGTGAGTCTGGAGCGAACGTGCGAGGAATTGCACCGA
>DASPKB010000327.1:0-2074 GCA_035628315.1 Gemmatimonadales bacterium
ACGCTCTGCCGCTGCATGTTGGAGCCCATCAGCGCCCGGTTGGCGTCGTCGTGCTCCAGGAACGGAATCAGCGCCGCGGCGATGGAAACCAGCTGTTCCGGCGCCACGTCCATGAAGTCGATCCGGTCCGGCGGCAGCAGCGGGTAGTCGTCTCCCTTGCGGCAGAGCACCAGCTGCTCGCCGAAGGTGCCGTCCGGATTCAGCACCGCGTTGGCCTGCGCGACGGTGTAGTCCTCCTCGTCGCTGGCAGAGAGCCAGCGGATCTCGTCGGTTACCTTGCCGTTCTTGACCACCCGGTACGGGGTCTCGATGAAGCCCAAGTCGTTGATCCGGGCGTAGGTGGACAGGCTGGTAATGAGGCCGATGTTGGGACCTTCCGGGGTCTCGATCGGGCACATCCGGCCGTACTGCGAGTAGTGAACGTCACGCACCTCGAATCCGGCGCGCTCCCGGGTGAGGCCGCCGGGACCGAGGGCTGAGAGCCGGCGCTTGTTGGTCAGCTCGGCCAAAGGGTTCGTCTGGTCCATGAACTGAGACAGCTGCGACGAGCCGAAGAATGCCTGAATGACCGCGCTGACTGTCCGGGCATTTACCAGATCGTCGAGCGAAATTTTCTCCGGGTCGGAGTTGATGCTCATCCGCTCCTTCACCAGCCGCGCCATCCGCGACAGGCCTACTGAGAACTGGTTGGCGATCAGCTCGCCGACCGACCGGATACGGCGGTTGCCCAGGTGGTCGATGTCGTCCGTGAACCCGCGCCCATCATGCAGATCGATGAGATAGCGGATGATCGCGATAAAGTCGTCCTCGGTCAGAACCGTGTGGTTCGGATCGGTCTTGAGCTTGAGCCGCTGGTTGATCTTGTAGCGGCCCACCCGGCCCAGATCGTAGCGCTTGGGGTTGAAGAACAGCTTCTGAAGCTGCTGCCGGGCAGTCTCCAGGTTGGGGGCGTCACCCGGCCGGAGCAGGGCGTAGATCTGCTCCAGGGCCTCGGCCTCACTGTGGGTCGGGTCCTTCGCCAGTGTGTTCTTGATCAGGGGTGACTCGGAGCGCCCGGCCGGCAGCAGTACCTCCACCTTGTGCACGCCGGCCTTGATCAGCCGCTTGCGCAGTGCATCAGTCAGCTCGGCACCGGCCTCCGCCAGAACCTCACCGGTCTCCGCGTCGGCGGCATCGAAGGCCAGGACGTGATTCTGCCGGTCGCGGGTCGAGGTCGGCTGCTCTTCCTCCCGCACGTCCAGGGTAGTGTAGCCGGCGAAGACCTGCACCGTCTTCACGCCCTTGTGGCGCATCTCGTTCAGCCGCTCCTGGGTGAGCTCGTCTCCCACGACACCAAGGGGGTCCCCGCCGCGGTCCTCGGGGTTGGGGACATCGGCCGCGAGCAGAGAGCCGATCACCTCGCGCTTCTCCTGCCGCCCCTCGAGCTTGCCCGCAACGTTCAGCTCCTTGGTAGCAAAGAAGAGCTTGAGGATGTCGGAGTTGTTACCGTGCCCGAAGGCCCGCAGCAGCGCCGTGGCCGGAAACTTCTTCTTCTTATCGATATGGACGTAGATCACGTCGTGGATGTCGATCGTGAACTCGACCCACGATCCCCGGAACGGAATGATCCGGGCGGAGAAGAGCCGCTGGCCGTTGGGATGGGTATCCTCTTCGAACACCACCCCCGGCGACCGGTGCAGCTGGCTCACGACCACCCGTTCGGCCCCGTTGATGACGAAGGTCCCCAGCGGGGTCATGATGGGCAGCTCGCCCAGATAGACTTCCTTCTCGATGGCGTTCTTCAGCCGCTTCTGGCCCTCGACCTCCTCATATACGTCGAGGCGAAGCTTGGCTTTGAGCGGGGCGGCGTAGGTCATGTCCCGCTCGACACACTCCTCGACCGAGTACTTGGCCTCGCCGAGGGCGTAGCCCAGGAACTCGAGCTTGTACTTCTCGTTGACATCCGTGATCGGGAACAGGTCCCGGAAGACGCGCTCGAGCGACACGTCCTGGCGCGCCCCGTGAACGTCGTCGGGGACGAGCAGCGTGTCGAACGCGGCCGTCTGGATGTCGAGGAGGTGCGGCATCGGCATGC
>DASPKB010000328.1:0-3084 GCA_035628315.1 Gemmatimonadales bacterium
GCCGACTGCCCGGGCTACGGCCAGTACGTGCTTCAGATCCGCCGATCCGTCCTCTCCGGGGGGAGTGCCCACTGCGATGAAGATCACCCGCGAGCTTCGAACCGCGGACCCGAGGTCGGTGGTAAAGGTGAGCCGGCCCTCGTCCTGGTTTCGCTTGACCATGGGCTCGAGCCCCGGCTCATAAATCGGAATTTCGTTCCGCTGGAGCCGGGCGATCTTGTCCGCATCCACATCGACACAGGTGACGTCATTACCGGTCTCCGCCAGGCAGGCTCCGGCCACGAGTCCGACGTAGCCGCTTCCGATCACTGCCACATGCATGTCAAACCTCTTTCGGTAATGCGTTGCGGGTGTCGACTACCAGTTTTGCCGACCGTTTGATCATGTGATAATCCACTGCCCGGTGGTCGGTCACGATCATTACGCAGTCCGCCGCCGCCACCAACTCAGGGCTCAACTCAACAGAGCGGAACTCCTGCCCATCCTCCCGGAACTTGGGGACGTGCGGGTCGGAATAGGTGACCTTTGCTCCCTGCCCTTTCAGAAGCCGGATGATGTCCAGCGCCGGGCTCTCCCGGATGTCGTCGATGTCGCGCTTGTAGGCCACGCCGAGGACCAGCACCGACGCCCCGCGTACGGCTTTGCCCTGGCTGTTGAGTGCCTCCGAGAGCTTACGTACCCAAAACTCCGGCATCTCGGTGTTGAGCTCGCCGGCAAGATCGATGAAGCGGGTCTTGTAGTTGAGCCCGCGCATCTTCCACGCGAGATAGTGGGGATCGATGGGTATGCAGTGGCCGCCCAGGCCGGGCCCCGGCAGGAATTTCATGAAGCCGAACGGCTTTGTGGCCGCAGCCTCGATGACTTCCCAGACATCCACGCCCAGCTTGTCGCACACGATGGCCATCTCGTTCACGAGGCCGATGTTGACGCTGCGAAAGGTGTTCTCCAGCAGCTTCACCAGCTCTGCCGCCTCAGTGGTCGACACCGGCACGAGAGTGTCGATGGCCGGCTGGTACAGCGCCACCGCTACCCGGCGGCAATCGGCAGTGATGCCGCCTACCACCTTGGGAGTGTTGCGAGTTCCGTAATGCGGATTTCCCGGATCGACCCGCTCAGGACTAAAGGCGAGGAAAAAGTCGTGTCCCACCCGAAGCCCGGTGCTTTCCAAGGCCGGGAGCATGATTTCCCGGGTAGTGCCTGGATAGGTGGTGCTCTCCAGGATCACCGCCTGCCCGCGCCGAAGCCGCTTTTTTACGGCCTCGGTGGCTGCCACGATGAAGCTGACGTCGGGATCTTTGAACTTCGATAGCGGGGTAGGCACGCAGATGGAGATCGCGTCAGGCTCAGAGAGCCGTGCCATGTCCGTAGTTGCGGTGAAGCGCTCGCACTGCTTTCGCAACTGCTCGTCGGAGACGTCTTTGACGTGCGAGTGCCCGGCGTTCAGCCCCTCTACCACGTCGGGATTGATGTCGAACCCGAGAACCCGGTAGCCGGCCTCCGCCAGTTCGACCGCCAGCGGCAGACCCACATAGCCCAGTCCCACGATGCCAAAGTGGATCTGACGGCGCTCGGCCTTGCTGATCAGGTCCTGCGCAATGCTCACGGCGTCAGCTCAGTCGTAAAATGATTGTACGGCATCGATTACCATGTTTTGCTGGACCTCGGTCATCTCCGGATAGACCGGCAACGAGATCACCGAGTCCATGGCGGCTTCGGCAGCGGGCAGACTGCCGCGGCCATACCCCAGGTAGGCAAAGCATGGTTGCAAGTGAAGGGCCAGCGGGTAATAAATGGAATGACCAATCCCCTTCGCCTTGAGATGGGCCTGGAGCCCGTCCCGCTGGGGGACGCGGATGGTGTACTGGTGAAAGATGTGGTCATTGGCCGGGTCGGATGCCGGCGGACAGATCGCGGGGTGCCCCGTGAACGCAGCATTGTAGCGGGCAGCGTTGCGTTTACGCGCCAGGTTCCAACGCTCAAGGTGAGGCAGCTTGGCCAGAAGCACGGCCGCCTGAAGGGTGTCCAGCCGGCTATTGGTACCCACCTCCTCATGGAGGTACTGCCGCGTCCCCCCATGGAGCCGGAGGCGGCGGAGCCGATCGGCCATATTGTCGTCCTGCGTCACCATCAGCCCGCCGTCACCCCAAGCGCCCAGGTTCTTGGTAGGGAAAAAGGACAGGGTTCCCACCGTGCCCAGCTCGCCGGACATCCGCCACGCACCGTTCACATTCCGCCGGGCACCGATGCTCTGAGCCCCATCCTCGATGACCGGGAGTTGCCGGGCGGCGGCAATCTCGGTGATGCTTTCCATTGCGGCCATCTGCCCGAACAGATGCACCACGACGACTGCTCTGGTCCTCGGCGTGATTGCAGCCTCGACGGCTGCCGGGGAGATATTCATGGTCGCCGGGTCGATGTCCACGAACACCGGCTTGCCTCCGGCATTGTGGATGGTTCCTGCGGTGGCAAAGAACGTGAAGGGGGTGGTGATGACCTCGTCCCCCGCCTTGAGATCGAGCGCTTTGAGGGGCAGCAGCAAAGCATCAGTACCGCTCGCGCAGGCAATCCCGTGTTTAGTGCGGCACAGCCGGGCAATCTCGGTCTCCAGCCGCCCGACCTCCTGCCCCATGATGAACGATTGGCGTTCGATGACGCCCATCATCGCAGCCAGGACCTCGTCCTTGATTTCCCGATATTGCGCAACCAGGTCCAACAGGGGAACGCTCACGTGGCCCCTCAGCCTTTGCGCCGTCCAGCGGATCGGACGGTCATGTGGAAAGCGCCCGCGCTCCGGCCTTAAAAGGCCGAGCCCGGGCGCGCTCGAACGCGGAAACGTCGGCAGCCAGAGAAGTTAGCCGGTCGATCTGGGTGGGTCAATCAGTTGGAGCAAACCCTCCTGCTCGCGATAGGTCGCGCCGCATGCGCCGCAGACCGCGCGTCCGTCTCGGAGCTGCAGCCGGACACCGCACTGGCACATCCACCCCACCCGGCGAGCGGGGACGCCTACCATAAGCGCAAAATCCGGCACGTCGCTCCGGACCACCGCACCGGCACCGATGAAACTGTACTCCCCCAGGGTTATCC
>DASPKB010000329.1:0-3922 GCA_035628315.1 Gemmatimonadales bacterium
CGTGCAGAGCATCCGGAGCGGGGCGTCGCCGCCGTTAAGATCCTCCGCTCCCGGCTGGCCCAGGACCCGGTTGCGGTCAAGCGCTTTCTTCGCGAGGCGGAGTACGGCGCCCGGGTGAGTCATCCCAACATCGTACGCACGTTCGATTACGGCGTCGCCGACGGGCTCCACTACCTGGCACTGGAGTGGGCGGACGGCGAGCCGCTGGCCGAGTTCATCACCCGATCGGGACACCTCGCGCCACCCCTTGCGGCCAAAATCGTGGAGCAGATCGGCGCGGCACTGACCGCCGCCCACCGCGCTGGCATCATCCATCGCGACCTCAAGCCTGCCAACATCATGTATGACCCGGCGCACCAGACCGCCAAGCTGCTCGACTTCGGCATCGCGCGCGATGCGGAGCTGAACCCGGAAGAACGGCTCACGCGGGCAGGATTCTTCGTGGGAACCCTTCAGTATGTCGCGCCGGAGACGCT
The DNA here is from genome assembly GCA_035628315.1 of Gemmatimonadales bacterium. Classification (GTDB taxonomy): domain Bacteria; phylum Gemmatimonadota; class Gemmatimonadetes; order Gemmatimonadales; family GWC2-71-9; genus CAVVWJ01. The sequence goes on from DASPKB010000329.1 coordinate 477, forward strand.
GAGCGGCGAGCTGGTGAAGGAACAGGCAGATGTGTACAGCCTGGCCACCATCACCTACTACATGCTGACCGGCGCGCTGCCCTTTACCGGCAAGAGCCCGCGCGAGCTGTTTCAGCAGCTCCTCACCCAGCCACCCGTTCCTCTTAACCAGGCACGGCGGGGCCTCCGGTTCTCTCACGCCATCGAGAGTACGGTCATGCACGGTTTGGAGCGAGATCTGTCCAAGCGCTGCCGCACCGTCGACGAGTTCGCCCGCGCCTTCTGTGCCGCGGCTCAGGAGGATGGCCACAAACGCGGCTTTCTCGCCGGCCTGTTCCGCAAGAGCGGCGAGTGAACGATCTCGAGTCGCTTCGGCGCTTACTGCTGGAGCGCTCGGTGCAGCGGGGAGACTTCACTCTCGCCTCAGGGCGGAAATCCTCCTACTACATAGATTGTCGCCCAAGCACGATGTCTGCTGAGGGTCTAGTGCTCATCGGTCGCATGGGATGGAACACCCTCCATGAGGCGGGTTGGCGGCCGGCCGGAGTAGGTGGGCTTACGATGGGCGCCGATCCTGTTGCCTACGCCATCGCGGCCGCGAGTTTCCGGAGCAGCACTCCGGTCGATGCCTTCAGTGTTCGCAAACAGACGAAGGAGCACGGCACCGGGCGCTTGATCGAGGGCAACTTCCGGGCGGGAGACGCAGTGGTCGTGGTTGAAGACGTGATCACCTCGGGTGAATCCGCCCGCAGGGCGATTGCAGCGGTGGAGCAGGCCGGAGGGCGAGTTCTAGGGGTTCTCGCCGTGGTAGACCGGCAAGAGGGGGGCAAGCGCTCTCTCGAGTCGGAGGGGCACAGGGTGCTTTCACTCGCCACGGTCGCCGATCTTGGGTTGGGGAGCAGATGAGCCGGAGGCGAAGCGGCCAGCTCGTGGCGGGATTGGCCGCGCTGCTTGCCTTCGCATGGGCGGTCTATACAGCACAGGATTCGGCGATGCCGGAGTTCAAGGTTTACGACGGCTACTGGATGATCCTGGGCGCGCTCGCTGCGTTCCTCATGGTAGCTCCGCTGGTCTGGCGGCTCCGCCGCGAAGTTTCAGCCGTGATCATCACTCTGGCAGCGGCAGTGGGGTGTGTGGTGCCATTGGTGATCTCCGCCATGCGTCACGGGATGCCCGTCGCCGTCCGGCTCCGCGGTGCGTGGGTCTTGGGTGGAGCAGACCTGGTTGGTCCCGCCGTGATCGTGGGATGTCTGTGCCTCTGGTTCGCCGTGCGCAAGTACGAGACCGCCTCCGAGCGCTCGAAGGGCGGCCGCTCGACATGACCACGAGTCTCCTCATCACTTATCTCAACGATCATCTCGCGGGGTCTGTGGCAGCCCTGGAGCTGTTGGATCTGCTGCGAAAGAAGAACGGGCCGGACCAGGACGAGCTCGGCAGGTTGCGCAGCGAGATCGAGGAAGATCAGCGAGTGCTCCGGCAAATCATCGAGCGGTTGGGAGGCAGGGAGAGCCAACTGCGCAAGGCCGCGGCCTGGCTGGCTGAGAAGCTGGGCAGAGCCAAGCTCCAGATTGACGACGAAGGCCATGGCGAGCTCCGGTCCCTGGAGGCCCTGGAGGCCCTCGAGCTCGGCATCCAGGGAAAGCTGGCCTTGTGGCGGGCGTTGGAATCGGTGGCTGCAGCCAGGCCCGAGTTGGGTGCCCTGGAATTTCGTGCCCTCGAGCGGCGGGCCGAGGAGCAGTTTGCCCGGGTAGACCGGCTGCGGCTGCAGGCGGCCCGGGCAGCTTTCGGTTAGGTCTTGGATTCCGAGCTACCAGTGCAAGTCTTTGCACTGCATTGACGTAGGCTGTACCTGAGACCGATCTTCCGCCGACCCCTGTCTCTCGTACAACTCGGAGCCCGGCATGCCGACCCTACAGGGCCAGGCAGTGACGTCGCCGCGTGAACTGATCAATCCACGTGAGCGTTACCTATACGCTTTGATGGTGCTGTTCAGCCTGCTCGTATATGGCGGCCTCGTCGTGGCCGGTCTCAGTAACCCCGAGGCGGGAGCCATGATTCTCCTCTATGGCTTTCTAATATCTCTGATCGTCCTTTTTGCTCATGGCCTCGCGCTGGGCCAAGTCCGCGGTAACGCGGTCCGGGTCTCCGAGCGTCAGTTCCCCCAACTCCATCGCCTCGCTGCCGGGCACGCCCGCCGGCTGGGACTCGAGCAGGCTCCGACAGTTTACGTCATGGAATCCGGCGGCCTGCTCAACGCCTTCGCCACCCGGTTCCTCGGCCGTGACTTCGTCATAATCAACTCGGATGTGCTGGAGCTCGCGCTGGCTCGGGGTGAAGCTGCGGTCGGTTTCATCGTCGGACATGAGCTGGCCCACGTCTGGCGCGGGCACCTCAAGCACCGTTGGCTGACCGTTCCTGGCCATCTCTTTCCTTATTTGGGTGCGGCGTATTCCCGCGCGTGCGAGTACACTTGCGACCGTATTGGCGCGTTCTGCCAGCCTGACGGGGCCATTACCGGCCTCCTCACACTCGCAGCCGGAAAGCAGCTCCATGCTCACGTGGACGTGAAGGAGTACGCGGCTCAGGCGCAGTCGGACCAGGGGTTTTGGATTCGGCGGGCCGAGCTGATGTCTTCTCACCCGCTGCTGCCCAAGCGGGTTGCCGCCCTGCTGGAGGCCGGGGTGGCTGTGCCAGCTCGGAGCCAGTGGGCCGCACACATGGGAGCCGTGGCAGCCTGAAGACGCACCGTTGCGCGTAGCGAAGGGGCCCCGGTAAGGCGCAAGCCATTGTTAACGCCACCCAACGTGGTAAGTTGCCGCGGTGGTTGGGAAAGAACTGCACTCAGAGCTGGATCCCACTGGATCCGCCCCCGGCTCAGTAGAGCCAGCCCGTCCCCGCTGTCGTGCATGTGCCGAAATAGCCGGTGAAGCGTCCGCCCCCGGCGGCACCATCTTCGAAGACGCCCACTGGTTTCTCAGTCATCATACCGGGCCATATACCGATCCGGGCGAGCTGATCCTGAAGCTCCGGCGACACTGTGAGTCCATCGCCGAGCTGACCCGCGAGGAAGGCGAATCGCTAGGTCCAGTGCTCCGCGCCGCGGTGCAGGCCATGCAGCGAACCGTCGCGGCAGAGCGGATCTACGTGGTCTCCTTCAACGAACGGCTGCGCCACCTGCACTTCTACCTCCTTCCCCGCACGAAGGATATGCCGCCGGGTCACGTCCTCTCCGACCTCTATCGCAATGCTCGCAACCTGCTCCGGAAGCTCGGCGTGCTGCGCAATCCCACCGCTCAGCAACGAGCCGAGGTGGCCGCGCGCATTCGAGCAGAGTGGCGGACTTGATGCAGGACCTGGAGCGGCTGGCGAATCAGCAAGACGCCGAGTTCTGTGCCCGGCTCATGACATGCTCCGAGCCCTGGGTCACTCTCGGGCGTACGTTCGAGACCGCACTCCGTATCATCCAG
>DASPKB010000330.1:0-2178 GCA_035628315.1 Gemmatimonadales bacterium
CTCGGCCGAAATAGCCGATCGGGCGACGGCTTTCGCGGCAAATCAGACCGGAATTACCGGAAACGCGTTGCTGGTGGCGGTGATGTGCGCACTGGGGTGGGGGGCCATTTCGCTCTGGGGCAAAGGAACGCTCCGGGCGTCCCATGTCGCCATCGTTCTCACCGTTATCACAGCGCTCGATCTGCTTCGAGTAGACAGTCGCTACATCCAGATCGTCAGCTACAACGACTTCTTTCCACCCGACCCTGGGGTGGAGGCGCTGCGGGACAGGCTCGTGGCGGGAGAGAGAGTGCTCAGCGTGGGCGGGGTTTACCCCGAGGGCTTTCTGGCGACGTACGGGGTTCCCGAAGTCTTTGGATATCACGGTAACCAGCTCCGCTGGTACAACGCGCTGACCCGGTTCGATGTACGCCAGTCCGCCCGCACCGGCGCCGACCTCGAGCAATACTGGCTCGGTCTACTCAACAGTGGGGCGCTGCGGGCTCTATCTGCCAGGTATGTGCTTCTGCCGGGGCAGGTCGAGCTTCCCGGTTACCGCCTGCTGGGAGCCGACCAGCGCGTGGCGGTCTACGCCAACGACGGAGCCTCTCCTGGCGTGGCGGTTGTGCCGGAGATCCAGGTTGAACCCGACTCGGCTCGCCGCATCGCGCTGCTGTGGTCTCCTACCTTCGATCCGGCGAAAACTGTGCTCGTCGAGCAGCCGGTACAGGCTGTGGGCCAGGCGGGAGGCACCGGAACTGCCAGGATAGAGGGAAACGGCGACGACACCCTCGTTGTACGCGCGCAGTCGAGCGGACCGGCCCTCCTGACCGTCAGCCGTACCTATCATCCATCCTGGACCGCGGAGATCGACGGCGTTCCCGCACAGGTCCTGCGGGCCAACCACGCGCTGATGGCGGTTCCGCTGACCCGAAGCGGCGAACATCGAGTCGTTCTGCGTTACCGGCCCAAGATCGTCGAGGTGGCGTCAGGCTTCACGGCTGCCACCTGGATTGTGGTCTTTCTGGTGACTGCTGCGGCCGCGGCGCTGGGCCTTCGTCAGCGCCGTGGCTGACCGCCTGCTGGTCGTCGTACCCACCTATAACGAGCGCCTCAATTTGCCGCTCGTCGTACCTGCCATCCTGCAGCAGGATCCCAGACTGGAAGTGCTGGTGGTAGACGACAACTCTCCCGATGGAACCGGTCAGCTGGCCGATGAGCTCGCGGCCGCAACGTCGCGGGTGCATGTCCTGCATCGGCCGTCGAAATCTGGCCTGGGCAAGGCATACATCGCGGGTTTCCGATGGGCCCTGGAGCGCGACTACGACCTCATCTTCGAGATGGACGCGGATTTTTCTCACGATCCCAAGTTTCTGGGCGACTTTATCCGGGCTGCCGCCGACGCCGACCTGGTGATTGGGTCGCGGTACCGAACCGGGGTAAATGTCATAAACTGGCCGATGTCGCGCCTCCTCCTGTCGATTGGGGCAAACGAGTACGCCCGCTGGGTAACGGGGCTGCCGCTGGCAGACTCCACCGGCGGCTTCAAGTGTTTTCGGCGACAGGTGCTGCAAGCCATCGACCTCGAGAAGGTCCGCTCTAACGGGTATGCCTTTCAGATTGAGATGAGCTTCCGGGCCTGGAAGAAGGGCTTTCGCCTGGTAGAAATTCCTATCGTCTTCACCGACCGGGTCGAGGGCCAGAGCAAGATGAACAAGCGGATCGTGCGAGAGGCGATCTGGATGGTATGGTGGCTACGCCTTCAATCCATGATTCGACGTTTGTGAACGGCACGCACTTCTACAAGATGAGCGGATCGGGCAATGACTTCGTCGTCATCGATGGGCGCTCGGATCCTTCACGCCAATGGTCGGCCGCGGAGATCAGGCTCCTGTGCGACCGGCGAAACGGGGTAGGGGCCGACGGCCTGGTCGTGCTGGCCCCCGCAGGTCCAGAAAGCCTTCGCATGACCTACTGGAATGCCGACGGATCCCGGGGCGCAATGTGCGGGAATGCCGCCCTGTGCTGCGGCCGGCTGGCCATCCAGCTTGGAATGGCGACCCCGGGTCAGTTTAATCTTTTGACCGACGCCGGAGATGTCAGAGTCAGATCGCCGGCCCGGGACAACACCGTCGAGATCAGTCTTCCTGACATCGATCTTCCCCGGCCTTTCTCCGGAGTCCCTCTGGCTGAGGGTGA
>DASPKB010000331.1:0-2850 GCA_035628315.1 Gemmatimonadales bacterium
CCCGGCAAGCGCGGTGTACGTCCGCTCGAAGGGGAAGGCCTGCGAAGAAGCGGGGATGTACTCCGAGACGATTCGGCTGCCGGCCTCCACCGGCGAAGCCGAGCTGCTGGAGACAGTCGACCGGCTAAACGCCGACCAGCAAATCCACGGCATCCTGGTGCAGCTGCCGCTGCCCAAGCACATCAACTCCGAGAAGGTGCTTCGCCGTATCGATCCGGCCAAGGACGTGGACGGCTTCCATCCGGTCAACGTGGGCAAGCTGGTGGTCGGCGACAGCACCGCGTTCCGACCGGCCACACCCTATGGTGTCCAGCAGATGCTAATCCGGTCGGGCATCGAGACCAGGGGCGCGCACGCGGTGATCGTGGGGCGCTCGAACATCGTCGGCCGCCCTATGGCCAACCTGCTTATCCAGCAGGGGCCGGGGGGAGATGCCACCGTTACCGTTTGTCACTCGAAGACGCGCGACCTTCCGGCCATCACCCGCACGGCCGACATCGTGATCGCCGCCATCGGCAAGGCGGAGTTCGTCACCGCCGACATGGTGCGTCCTGGCGCAGTTGTAATCGATGTAGGTATAAACCGGGTAGATGATCCCTCGCGTACCCGGGGCTACCGTCTGGTGGGAGACGTGGCGTACGAGCAGGTCTCTCGTATCGCTTCCGCTATCACTCCGGTTCCTGGCGGGGTAGGCCCGATGACCATCGCCATGCTGCTGCAGAACACGCTGCAAGCCATGAAGCAGACCGCGCTGGACGAGGTTGCGGCTTCATGACGCTGTCCCTTGCTCTGAGTACCCCGTCGGCGACCGACCAGGTTTGGTCGGTGGGGCAGCTCAATGCCTCCGTGAAGCGGCTGCTGGAGAATCACGCCTCGAAGCCGTTCTGGGTTCGGGGGGAGATCGTACAGTGCAAGGTGTGGTCGACCGGGAACTGGTACTTCACGCTGAGGGATAAGAAGAGCCAGGTTCGGTGCTACATGTCCGCCGTGAAAGCGGCCCGCTCCGCCAAGCCACCGGCCGACGGCACTGAAGTCTATGTGCTGGGAAAGCCCGGATTCTATGAGGAGAAGGGCGACTTCCAGCTCGTGGTCTCCCGGATACTTCCTACATCGGCCGTTGGTGTGCAGCAACAGGAGCTGGAGCGAGTAAAGGCGTTGCTTCAGCAGGACGGCTTGTTCGATCTGGCCCGCAAGCGTCCGCTTCCCAGGTTTGCCTCGACCATTGCGATGGTGACGAGCCGTGACGGAGCCGCGCTGCATGACGTGGTGCACGTTACCCGGAAGCGCTGGCCCTGCGCCCGGCTCTACGTCGTGAGCGCCCGGGTCCAGGGCGAGGGCGCCGTGGAGGACCTGGTGCGGGCGTTGCGGCTGGTAAACCGGATTCCGCGGCTGGACCTCTGCATTGTGGGCCGCGGCGGAGGTGCCCGTGAGGATCTGGCGGCGTTCAACAGCGAGGCGGTCTGCCGGGCGCTCGCCGCGGTGCGGGTGCCCACCATCTCTGCGGTGGGTCACGAGGTGGACATCTCACTGACCGATCTGGTGGCGGATTTCCGAGCGGCGACACCCTCCGCAGCAGCCGAGCTGGCGGTCGCCGACCGCAGCGACGTGCTCCGGGCGCTGGACGATCTGTCTGGACGCCTGGCGGCGGGTTTGGTAGGTCGCACCCGGCTCGCCGAGGAGCGGCTGGGACGCACCGGTGACCGGCTTCTGGTAGCCATGGAGAACGCAATCGGGACCCGGCGAAGTGTGGCGGAGCGGCTCGCCGCTCAGCTGGATGCGCTCAGCCCACTTCGGGTGCTCGGAAGAGGCTATGCCGTTCCTCTGGGAGACGATGGGCGAGTGCTCAAGCGGCTGGCGGACTTCATGCCCGAGAGACGCTTTCGGCTTCGATTAGCCGAGGGCGACGTGCGGGCGCGGGTGGAGTAACCATGGCTCGAACGGGCGCCGAGTCGCCACCTCCCCTGTCGGAGGAGCTGTCCCGTCTCGAGGAGATCGTGCGCAAGCTGGAAGCCGACGATCTGGAGCTGGACGCAGCGCTGGTGCTCTTCGAGGAAGGCGTGGCCCGACTGCGGGCCGCGCGCGAGCGGCTCACCCAGGCGGAGCTCAAGGTGCAGGCGGTGTTGGAGGAAGCCGGCGGGGAAATCCGGGTCACCAAGCTCGATGCCTGACGCAGCGTTCGGCGCCGCTACCCATGCAACGGATCTGCTGCTGGAGGCCCGGGAGTCGATCGAGACTCTCCTCGGTGACTGGGCGGAACATCTTCGGGCTGATCTGGGCGGCCGGGACGGCGAAGCGCTGGCCTACGCTCTTCGGACTCCGGGCAAGCGGGTACGGGCCGCGCTGGTTCTAGGGGCTTACCGTACCGTCGGCGGCCGCTCGAGCGGGATCGCCGGCGTCGCCGCGGCGGTCGAGACGGTTCATACCTACTCGCTGGTCCACGACGATTTGCCCTGCATGGACGACGACGATCTCCGCCGCGGCCGGCCGACGGTGCACCGTGCCTTCGATGTACCCACGGCAACCCGGGTCGGGTTTCTGCTGGTGCCGGTTGCCGCCCGGATGCTTGTGGTCGCTGCCCGGGAGCTTGGCTTGTCATCGGTCACCTTGGGCCAGATGGCCGCCGAGCTGTTTCGGGCAGGCGGCATCGAGGGCATGGTGGGAGGGCAATGGCTCGACCTTGAGGCCGAGGGAAGGACGCTGGCTCTGCCGGAGCTGATTCAAGTCCACCGCGGAAAAACCGGCGCTCTCATACGGGCGGCGTGCGTTCTGGGCGGCATTGCCGCAGAGGCCAGCCCCACGGAGCTCGCCGCGCTGGGCCGGTATGGTGAGGATGCCGGCCTCGCCTTTCAG
>DASPKB010000332.1:0-2927 GCA_035628315.1 Gemmatimonadales bacterium
CGATCTCATGAAGTCCGACATTGCCGACGTGAAGAACAGCGGGGGACGCCCCGCCGGAAGCATCTCCGCCGGCTGGTTCCTGCGCGAGTTCGTCGACGGCTTTCCCTGGGCCCATCTGGATATCGCCGGGACGGCATACAGCGACCGCGAAGACCCGACCCGGGTCAAGGGGCCCACGGGTATGGGCGTTCGGCTGTTCACTGAGTTCGTGCTGGCGCGTGCGGAACACCAGGCATAACCGGGAAAAGAAAAGCGTGCGCAGCAAGCTGGCGGCTGGAGGACTTCGCCGGCTGATCCTGCTCACGTTTTTCGTGCTCCTGTTGCCGCTGATTGTTCCCCGCGGTGCAATAGCTCAGATCATCGAGGAGGAGGAGGACGAGAGCATCGCGGAAGACCAGGACAGCCTCGGCACCGACACGGTCAATACGACCGAGCGGTATCTGCGGGAGCAGGCCCAGCGGAATGTCCGCGTCCCGGTACTGCCTCTCCTCGGCAACGAAGGGCCTCGAGCGCCGCTGACCCGCACCGTTTTTACTCGGGATTCCATCGAATGGGGTCATGCCGCCACGGTGGGCGACCTCTTGACCCAGATCCCGGGCATATACCTGTGGCGTGGCGGGTACATTGGCCGACCCGAGCCGGTGAACTTTCAGGCCCGAGGTGCCACGTCAGCCGAGTATTACCTCGATGGTGTCCCGTTTGTGCCGGCCGGAATCGACAGCATCGGCGTGGATCCCGTGCTTCTGTCGCTCGTGTTCCTCGACCGCCTCGAGGTGGAGCGGTGGCCCGGTCAGATAAAGGTGCGGCTCTACACCCGACGCAATAACCGGCTCGCCTCCCGCTCGCGTATTGCGATTGCCCGGGGGGAGGACGACTACGCCCGCTACGATGCTTCTCTGGAACGGCGGTTTACATCCGGATTTGGTTTCTCTCTCGGAGCCGACTACCTCAACTCCCCTACTGCGACCGGCGTGAGCAGCTCGTACTCGAACACCGGGATTTGGGGACAGGGCAGCTATCACCCCACCGATTGGGTCGGTCTGCAGTACCAATTGATTCGCACCGCGCCGAATCGGCGGCCTTTCATAATTGATAATGGAGGTGTGGAGGACACTATCGGCGCCGGCTACAAGGCCACTCGTACCGACGCGCAGATCCGACTCTCCTTTCGAAAGCAGCGGGACGATCTCGGTCCGCGCGCTGACATCATCTATGCCCGCACCGGCTGGGATGGCGGGGGAGTGGCTCAACAGATCAATCAGATCGGCGGACAGCTGACTTACCGAGCTCCGAGATTCTCGGTGGGTGGGTCGGTGTTTCATCGCACTCGCTGGACCCCGCTGGACATTCGCGCGATGGCTGGGCTGAATCTGCTGGGTCCGTTTACCGTAAACGGCGAGTTGGCCCATCTTCGCCATTTCGGGGGTCGCTCCAGCGACTATGCCAACATTTCTGCCGGGCTGGAGCCCGTGCGGGGGCTTGCGGTCTCGGCGATGGCGCGGATCGGAAAGGTAGTGGCCGCGCCGGCCCTGCTGGCCGACGTGGAGCAGGACGTCCGCGATTTCCAGGGGTCAGTGGCCTGGAAACGTGGCCGGCTTGGCGTCGAAGTGGCTTACTCGCGGACCTCGGCGTTTGCGCCCTACGGGTACGCCGATTTTCCTCGCATTCCCGGAATTGCACCCGCACCCAGGACCGAATGGATTACTGGCTCGGTGCGGATCGCGCCCCTCCAGTGGATCACCCTGGAGACGTGGTACAGCGATCCTCGTGGGACAGCGCCCGAGGGCTTGCCGCCGACCCACTCGTTCAGCGCCGCCACTCTCCGCTCCAAGTTCCTGCGCCAATTCCCCAGCGGGATCTTTGATCTGAAGCTCCGACTCTCGGTGGAGAGCTGGGGCAGGGGAACCATCGGGCGCGATGCCTTCGGCGCTCCGGTCGTGCTCCGCGGCGCCACTTTTTTCCGCAGCCTGGTTCAGGTTCAGCTCGACCGGTTCTCGATTTACTGGGATCGCACGAACCTGAGCTCTACCGGTCGCACCTATGTTCCGGGATTCGAGGTTCCGGCGTACGGGAGCAACTTCGGGGTGCGCTGGGAGTTCCTGAACTAATCGTCAGCCGCCAGCCGAAACTGTGCTCAACATCACTGTCTCCTCTCCCCTGATTCCTACTTTAAAGTGTGCCGCGACGCACGCGGTGCTCATAGAAGAGGAGACTATATGTTCATTTTCGGCAGCCGTAATCGAGGTCGCCGGGTGAGAAACGACACCTTTGGCGGCAGCAGGATGCGCAACGCAGCGCTGGCAGGAGTCGGAATGCTGGCCTGGCGCTGGTGGAAGAACCGTCAGGCTAATCAGGCGCCGAACTATCAGAACCAGTCGTTCTCGGATAGCTCGACCCGCAATCCAGGTTCGTTCTAGCAGATTTGTCCAGCTTCACAAAACAATGAGGTGGCGACGCTAAGTTCTTGCGTGCCACCTCATTTGCAATCTGACCTCAGCTAAAGCTGGAGCCAGGTCAAGCACCCGCAGCCGGTTTCTTCCTAGAGGCGATAGCCTACCAGTGTGCCAGGCGCGGTCTGCAGGAAGAGCATGCCGGAGATGTCGTCCACCGCATAAACCGGTTCCTTCTCTTTCCCCAGATCGACCCGGGCTCTCGGCTGGCCGCTGGCCTTGTCCACCTGAAGCAGCACATTGCCCTTACCCTCAGGAGCCTTGGTCAGCATGAACACCGAGCCGGGCACTGCCAGTGAAGCCTTGAATCGCTTGGTTGCCATTGCGGCGGACTGACGAGCGTATCCCTGCAGTTGGGCGCCGCCCTGGGTGAAAGCCGTCGCAAGCTCCTGGGTGATCTGCCGGGCAGCGGGATCATTGGCTCGGCGGGAAGCTTGGGCGAAGGCATCACCATATGCCGAAGCAGCTGCGCCACGA
>DASPKB010000333.1:0-2210 GCA_035628315.1 Gemmatimonadales bacterium
TCGAATCCTCGCTGAATCGCAGTCCCGCCGACGCAGCGACGTCATATGTTGACTCGCGGGCCAGCCAGGCCGGCGGCACGAACCCGGTTGGATCCAGACCCAGACTCCGCAGCTGCTCGAGCGCCCGGCCCAGACGCTGGCGTGCAGCGGAGGCATCCAGCGTCAGGAACTCCCCTTCTCCCGCGGTGTTCCCCCATGCGCGCCAGGAATCGCCAAGCGACCGGGTGAGTCCGGCTTCGTCGTGCCGCTCCCCATGCAGCACCACCTCTGCATCACACGCCGCACGGGTGCGCAGCCAGTCCAGAAACTCGGGATGCTGCTCCAGAGGCCACGCTCCATGCCAGTTCGGAACCACCAGGAGGGCCGGCGTGACGCCATGTGAGGAACAGAGATCCCAGAGTTGGAAAACCCGTGAAGCAAAGGCTGGGGTTACGTCATGAATGGAAACGAGCAACATCAGCTGCGAAGAACGTCGCGATAGATGCCGAACAGGCGGTCGAACACCAGGTCCCACCCGTGATGAGCTTCGACGTAGGCCCGCCCCAGGGCTCCCAGCTCCCCCAGGTTACTGCTGAACAGAGCCGCTGCGGCTTGAGCCAGCGATCCCGGGTCACCGGACTCGAACTGCGCGCCGGCACCGGAGCGACCCACCGTTTCGGCCACGCCACCGCGATCCGCGGTCAGCACCGGAGTGCCACTCGCCAGCGCTTCGAGCGCGGAGAGTCCAAAGGTCTCGATGGAACATGGTGCAACGTAAAGGTCGGCTGCCGCCATCAAATCGGCCAGCCGCTCCCGATCGCTCTGATAGGGTATCCAAGTGTGGCGGTCGCTGCCCGGCTGCCGCTGCAGCCGACGACGCGAGGGGCCCTCACCTACCAGGACCAGCCGCGCTCCGGTGCGACGCTCGATCTCGGGCCAGCCGGCCAGCAGTAAATCGAGCTCCTTCTCGCGGGCCATTCGGCCCACAAAGATCGCGAGCGGTCCCTCCGGAAGACTAAAGGCACGCCGGGTGTCAGCAGCATAGGCCCTTCGGCGGGGATGAAACCGGTCGTGGTCCACGCCCAAACTCACGCGGCGTATTCGCTCGACGCCGGCGCGCGACAGCTCTTCGGCCACAAAGTCCGATGGCGCGAGGGTGGCTTGCACCAGACGGCTCAGCCTCCGCACATAGCTCCAGGCGAAGTCGCTCGCGGTCCGACGAGCCAGACCGACTCGGGCGGGCCAGGGCGCGATCACGCGGGGGAAGTTGCTGTGATAGAACCAGACTGTGGGCACATCGAGCTGGCGAGTCGCCAGATGGACCAGCCATGGCGCACACCAGGCACTCCCGACCTCGATCAGATGAGGCCGTTCATGGGCGACGATGCGGCTGGTCGAGCGGGTCGCGAGCATGAACCGGTAAGGCTTCTGCGTAGGCACCGAGGGGCCGTGGAGGCGGTAGCAGCGAACGCCTTCCGTCTCCTGGATCGAGTCACGCGCGCCAGGCACAACTAATACCTGCCGCAGGTCCCGCCGGCTCTCTACATACCGGGCCTTCTGTAGCAGGTAGGTCCGCACCCCGCCGGTGGTCTCCCCGAAGAACTCGGAGATGTCCAGCACGCCGGTGGCGGCTGGGCGGAGGATGGGCGGTAGCACACTGTGGGAGATATCGAGCGCGGTCCGCGAGTCGGCACGCGCGAAGAGGTCCAGCTCCGGAACGGTCCACGCCCCGGGGTCAGTCAGAACAGTCTCCCAGCGGGTACATGGTGCCGCAGTTGGAGCAGGGGTTCTTGCAGCCGGCCATCCGTTTCTGGACCGGAAAGCCGCATCGGTTGCACAGCGGAGAAGCGGAGACGGGGGACTGCGGGGAGGCCTGATCATTTCGGGTTCCGCTTTCACCGCCGGAAACCGAAGCGTACAACTCCCCGGCTTCCCCGCTTCCCCCCTTCCTGTCTTCAAACAAGCCTGATTGCCCCGGTCAAGAACGGATTGGTCAATCGCTCCAGACCAATCGTGGTATCGAGTCCATGACCGCTGTGCACGACCGTCGTGTCAGGGAGAGAGAGGAACTCGCTCTGAATCGTGGCCATGAGAGTGCTGGAATCGCCGCCCGGGAGATCGGTACGTCCGACCGATCCGTTGAACAGCACGTCTCCGCCAAAGATCATACCGTGACCCAGAAAACTGACGCTGCCGGGAGAGTGCCCGGGAGTGAACCGAACCTCGAACTC
>DASPKB010000334.1:0-2369 GCA_035628315.1 Gemmatimonadales bacterium
TTCCTGCAGTTTGCCAAGGCTCTTGCGCCGGGAGGTTTTCTCGTGCTGGGCAAGGTGGAGTCCCTGTCTGGGCCGGCACGGGAACTTCTCACCCTGATTAGTCCGCGCGAGCGGATCTACCGTCGCGCGGCATGAGCGCGCGAGAGGTCATGGTCCGGGTGGCGGAGATGCGCACCGGAGTCGCCAGCGACGTGCTGGTCACGGTTGGCCTCGGCAGCTGCGTCGCGATCGTTTTGTACGATGCCGAGGCCAAGGTGGGGGGACTAGCCCACGTACTGCTGCCCTCGCCGGCGCTGACCCGGCTGGATTCCAACCCGGCGAAGTTCCCCCATTCGGCGGTTCCCCGTCTGGTGCAGCTGATGACCGAGCAGGGCGCCAGGGCCGATCGAATCACGGCGCGGCTTGCCGGAGGCGCCAGCATGTTCGCGGCACTGGCGCCACCGGGAACGGTGCAAATGGGGGAGCGCAATCTCGTGGCGGCCCGGCAGGCCCTGCACTCTCAGGGGCTGCCACTGGTTGGCGAAGCAGTAGGCGGCGACTTCGGTCGCACTGTCCGGCTTCGGGTTGCCGACGGGCGGGTAGAAGTTTCAACCGTGGCTCACGGTGTCCAGCAACTCTGACCCGGGACGGGTCCTCGTCGTGGATGACAGTCCGTTCTTTCGGCGGCTGCTCACCGACGTCGTCCAAGGGTCGGGAGAGTTCGAGGTTGTCGCCACAGCGAGAGATGGCATGGACGCTCTACGGAAGGTTCGGGCCCATGCTCCAGATGTCGTTCTGATGGATCTCGAGATGCCGGAGCTCGATGGGCTGGGCGCGATCGGGTACATCATGGCGGAGTCGCCGCTGCCGATCATCGTCGTGAGTGCGCACGCCGGTGCCGGCGCCACTGCGGCTATCCGCGCGCTGGAGCTGGGCGCCGTGGACCTGGTGGCGAAAGAAGAAGAGCGAGGAGCAGCGGCCAACGCCAGGTTTGCGGAGCGAGTCATCAACGTGCTCCGGGCGGCTCGGTCCGCTGAGGTGCGGCGGCTAGGAAAAGGTGAGCCGAAATCGCCATTACGCGAAGGCGCCCGCCCGGTAGTGCCGGGAAGCGCCAGGCTCTGTGTAGCTATTGCCGCTTCGACGGGCGGTCCCCGCGCCTTGACCGAAATCGTGCCCCACTTGCCCACTGGGCAGGATGCCGCTGTCGTGATCGTGCAGCACATGCCCGCCAAGTTCACCCGCAGCCTCGCCGACAGGCTGGCCAGTCAGAGCCGGTACCGGGTGGTAGAAGCGGAGCAGGGGATGCCGTTGCTGGCGGACACGGCCTACGTCGCCCCCGGTGACTACCACATGCGCGTTACCAAGACTCCAAACGGGTTGTGTCTGATGCTCGACCAGACTGCACCCCTGTGGGGAGTCCGGCCCGCGGCTGATCCGCTCTTCGCCAGCGTCGCACAGGTCTTTGGGCCGCGCGCCGTGGGTGTGGTACTCACCGGCATTGGTCGAGATGGCGCTGAGGGGCTCAGACGGATCAGCGACGCTGGAGGCGTCGGCATAGCGCAGGACCGGGAGAGCGCCACGATCTATGGCATGCCTGCAGCCGCTCTCCACGCCGGCGGAGCCCAGCATGTGCTTGCGATCTCCGAGATAGCTGCCCGGCTCGCACGGGAGCTCGGCCGGCTGGCCACCCGATGAGCAGCAACGCTGTTGGTTTTCTACTGGCCCGGGCGGGCGAGCGGCTGGTCGGACTGCCGCTGGCTCAGGTGCTCCAGGTTATCTCGATCGGTGATGTTCGCCCGGTGCCGGTGACTCAGCGTTCGATTCGGGGCCTGGTAACGGTCCATGGGCGAACCATGTCACTGGTGCATTTGGAGTCTCTGCTTCACGGAAGCTCATGTCCACCGGTTACTGGAGGAGTGGGAGTGGTGATCGCGGTGGACGGCCGGCAGGTCTGCCTGGAGGTCGAAGAGGCTGAGATTCTGGTTCGGGAACCGGCTTTGCCCCTGCCCAACGGAGAGACACTCCCCTGGGCGATCGGAGTGGCGCGACACGGAGAAGGTCTCGTTCCGCTGCTGGACCTGGAGGCCCTGAGTACACGTCTGACGGAGGCAGCATAGTATGGACAGCGGCGACGATGTGCAGCTAGTGACGTTCAAGGTGGGCCGGCAGGAATTTGCCTTCGACATCCTGCAGGTCGAGCGGATCCTTCGTTATTCCCCGCCATCGCCTCTCCCCAAGGCCCCGCTGTTCCTCGAGGGCGTGATGCCGTACGGGGACGGTGCGGTCCCGGTCATCGATTTGCGCAAGCGGTTCGAGCTCGAGGCTCCTATCCGGGAGGAAACCCGGCTGATGGTGCTGGAGCTCGAGGACCAGCGAATCGGTGTGCTGGT
>DASPKB010000335.1:0-4059 GCA_035628315.1 Gemmatimonadales bacterium
CGGGATCGAGCGGAGGTTTCCTGCATACTAAGATCTCCATGGTGACCTGGTGAACGCTGCACGCCGGCAGCAAGACTACTTTGTGGGCAAAGCTCGAGACGTGATTCAGGCCACATGCGCCGTAGTATCGCAGGCAACAGCAGCAGGAGAGATGATGCACGCAGACCTGGTGGCAGTCAGCGAAGAGTTCCGGGCGGCACAGGCTCAGCTCCATCGGCTGATCCGGAGTGTTCCGGAGTCCCGGTGGCATCAGCGGCCCAATTCCGCACGATGGTCCATGGCAGAGTGCATCGAACATCTCAACCTGACCGCCAAGGCGTACCTGCCGCTCTTGCGGGCCGCTTTGGAGCGCGGTCGTACGGAACGGCGGCTCGATCGAGCTCCGCGGCGATATCGGCGGGATCCGGTGGGTTGGTTGCTCTGGCGGATGGCAGGCCCGCCGGTGCGGCATCGGGTCAAAACCACGAGCGCCTTTATCCCGTCGTCCGCCCGGCCGCTACGCGAGCTTGTGGCAGAGTTCGATCGGCTGCAGGAGGAGCAGCTGCGTTGCGTAATGGAAGCTGAAGGGCTGCCCCTCGGACGGATCTGGGTTAGGTCGCCCTTCGATCCGCGGATCCGATACAACGCTTACTCCTGCCTGACGATCCTCCCGCGGCACCAGCAGCGGCACGTATGGCAGGCCGAGCAGGTGGCTGCTGCATTGGAGCGGGCCGCCCGGTGAGAGCGGGGCCTAGCGGAAGGTTCCCGGGCTTACTTGATACACCATGTGGTGAGTGCCCACCTGCTCTTCTTCCGCCCAGAAACCGAGCTGCTCCGTCCAGCGAGTGGTCTGCAGCCTCCTCCCCCGCAGGGTAAGGAACCCGCTCGCTCGATTGGGGATCACCCCGAGTGCTCGAAGATCTCTGAGGCTGCGCACGACCGACCGGGACCGCTCAGTCACAATTCGCCGCGCTGCGAGAGGCCCGATCCCCGGCACGCGCACCAGCTCTGGGTAATGAGCAGTGGTGACTTCGACAGGGAAGCGCTCCGGATGACTCAGTGCCCAGGCGGTTTTCGGGTCGTGCGCAAGCGGCAGATTTCCCGCAGGCCCGTACACCACCTCATCCGGAGTGAAGTCATACCCGCTCAACAGGTACGCCGCCTGGTAGAGCCGGTGCTCACGCAGCGCCGGCGCAGCCGGCGCTCCCTCGAGCGGTGTGTTGCTGATGGGCCGAAAGGCGCTGAAGTGAGGGTGGTGTACTCCGCCTCCGGCCTTGAGCCGCGTGACTGTACTGAGCAGGCTCTGGTCCGTGTCGCTGGTGGCACCGACCACGAACTGCATTGTCATACCATTGACGCCGCCAGGATGCAGCGGGTCCTTGGGCTTACCGTGGGCCTGGGCTTCACGCTCAGCCACCACCAGCCGCTGCACCTGCTCGAAGTTCTGCAGGGTGGTTGAAAAGCTTTTTTCAGGTGCGATGCTGGCGAGACTCGAACCGCATGGAGCCTCGAAGTTGATGGACACCCGGCTAGCCAGACTGGTCAATCGCTCGACCTGCGCACGCTCGGCTCCGGGCACCATTTTGACATGGATGTACCCCCCGAACCGGTGCCGCTCCCGCAGCAGCTCCAGAACCTCGATTAGATCGTCCATGACCTTGACTGGGCGGCCGGGAATACCGGTGGTGATGAACAAGCCTTCGCACCACCCGCGCTTGCGGGCTGCCAGGAAGATGCGTACCAGTTCGCCGGGCTTAAGGAGCGTGCGCGGCATCGCCCGGTCGCGCCGCATCGGGCAGTAATGGCAATTGAAGCTGCACGCGTTGGTCATCAGAATCCGGAGCAGCGAAACGCGGACACCTGCGCGCGGCCGCAGATCCCGGATATTGAGTGGACGAAGAGCGCCGACGTCCCGGGTATGCTGCAGCCGGGGTGGGGGTCCGTCGCGGTCGTCGGCTGCGAGGGACATGAGAAGATCCAGCTTCTGCTCGAGTTCCATAGGTCACCTCCAGGCCCTAGCGTACCCGAATAAAAGCCGAAAGTCAACTGTAGGGCCCGTTACTCCTGGGCGAGTTATACTAGGAAATCAGGAGAGCTCATGAGCCCAACCGTAATCGCCCCGGCGCAGGCCCAGAAGTATCCCACGCTTCGAAACTGGATTGGCGGCCGGCCGTCTGACGGAACCGGAAGGCTGCTCGATGTAGTCAATCCGAGTGACGGAAATTTGCTGACCCGGGTGCCCTTGTCGGGTGCGGCCGAGCTCGAGGCTGCCGTAGCGGCCGCCCGTTTGGCACAGCCTGGCTGGTCCGGTACCCCGATAAAAGAGCGGGTTCAGGTGCTGTATCGCTACCGAGGCCTGCTGGAGCGGCACTTCGAGGAGCTTGCTTCGTTGATTACGGAAGAACACGGCAAAGTAGCCTGCGAAGCCGAGGCAGAGGTGTTGAAGGCCATCGAGCTGACGGAGTTCGCCTGTTCGCTCCCGCAAATCGTTCCAGGTGAGGTGCTGGAGGTCAGTCGAGGCGTAGAATGTCGGGTGGACCGGTACCCAGTCGGCGTGGTGGCCTCGATCGTTCCCTTCAACTTTCCCACCATGGTTCCGCACTGGACCGCGCCCAATGCGATCGCCCTGGGCAACTGCATGATCCTCAAGCCTTCCGAGCTGGTGCCACTGAGCGCAGTACGGATGGCGGAGTTGCTTGCCGAGGCTGGTCTGCCGCCAGGCGTGCTGAGCGTGGTTCATGGCGGCAGAGAAGTGGTTGAGGGCATCTGCGATCACCCGGAGATTGCTGCGGTGAGCTTCGTCGGATCCACCCGGGTGGCGAAACTGGTGTACCGTCGCGCTACTGCCGCCCTCAAGCGGGCTCTGGCACTCGGCGGCGCGAAGAACCATCTGTTTGTGCTCCCCGACGCCAACCCGGAGTTGACCGCCGAAGGGGTCGTTACCTCGATGTCAGGGTGCGCCGGACAGCGCTGCATGGCGGGATCCGTCATGCTGGCTGTCTCCGAAACCGATCACCTCATCCGCCGAATGGTGGAACACGCCCGCACTATCGTTCCCGGCAGGGACATCGGTCCGGTGATATCCCGGGAAGCCCGGGAGCGGATCATCAACGCCATCGACGATGCCGTTTCCGACGGTGCGACACTGCTGCTCGATGGGCGGCAGGTGAGCGTCCCTGGACGCGAGGGAGGCTTCTGGATCGGTCCTACGATTCTGGACCGGGTTCGTCCCGATATGAGAATTGCGCGGGAGGAGATCTTCGGGCCGGTGCTCGCCATTATACGCGCATCGAGCATTGACGAAGCGCTCGCCATCGAGAATGCCTCAGCCTACGGGAATGCCGCTTCGGTGTTCACGGAAACCGGCAGGCTCGCCCGCTATGTCGCCGAGCGGGCCAACGCGGGTATGGTGGGGGTCAACGTCGGGGTTCCGGTTCCTCGCGAGCCGTTCTCGTTTGGGGGGTGGAACGAATCGAAGTTCGGTACCGGCGATATAACCGGACGGGGCTCGATCGAGTTCTGGACCCAGTCCAAGAAGACCACCACGAGATGGAGTCCGGCATGACCGAGGTGCTGAGCCCGCCCGTTCCCATGCCCCCGTTCGACTATGTCCCCCAACCTTATCGGGGGCCCTCACGAGACCAGGTGCTCGCGCTCCGGCGGCAGTACGTCAATCCGGCGGTGTTTACGCTCTACCGCGAGCCTCTGATGATCGTGGAAGGAAAAATGCAGTACGTCTTCGATGAGACCGGGCGCCGCTATCTGGATCTCTTCGCCGGGATTGTTACGGTTTCCTGCGGACACTGTCATCCCAAGGTCATGCGGCGGGTGCAGGAGCAGGTGGCCACGCTGCAACACACCACCACTATATATCTCCATCCCAATCTGCCGCTCCTGGCCCAGAAGCTCGCATCCAAGATGCCGCCGGGGCTCGACGTCACATACTTCGTGAACAGCGGGAGCGAGGCCAACGATCTGGCCGTCACTCTGGCGCGGCTCTTTACCGGCAACCTGGATGTAGTAGCGGTGCGTAATGCGTACCACGGGGGGTCCCCCAGCTCCATCGGTTTGACCTCGCAC
>DASPKB010000336.1:0-3529 GCA_035628315.1 Gemmatimonadales bacterium
GGTCGAAGAAGACCAGAGCACCGGCAAGCGCGAATGGCGCTTCATTCCGGGCCCCGTGTTCACCAACGTGCTGCTCGCCGACGAGATCAACCGTACGCCGCCGAAAACACAGGCCGCGCTGCTCGAAGCCATGCAGGAAAAAACGGTGACCGTGCGCGGCAAGAACCACAAGATCACGAAGCCCTTCTTCGTGCTTGCGACACAGAACCCGATCGAACTCGAAGGCACCTACCCGCTGCCGGAAGCCCAGCTCGACCGCTTCATGCTGGAGCTGCGAGTGAGCTATCCCAGCAGGACGGAGGAAGAGGCGATCGTGGAGCAGACCACCGGCACCACGAGAGCGGCTCTCCATCCAGTGCTCGATGCCGAGTCGGTTCTCGCCATGCAGGCGCTGGTACGGCGGATCCCTGTCTCCCGCGGGCTGATCCGTGCCGCCGTGAGCCTCGCCCGGATGACCCGCCCCGGCGATGCCGATGCTCCTGCTCTCATCAGGGAATACGTGGAGTGGGGTGCGGGTCCGCGGGCCTCCCAATATCTGGTGCTCGGCGCCAAGGCGCGGGCGGCGATCAACGGACGCCCCATGGCCGACCTGGAGGACGTCAGAAGCGTGGCGGCATCGGTGCTGCGCCACCGGATCGTCACCAATTTCGCCGCCGAGGCAGCCGACCGAACCAGCGAGGATCTGGTGCAGGAGCTGTTAGGTGGAAAGGCATGGCTGGGGTAGAAAAGAAAGAAGCCCGATCTACCCGACCGGGCTTCTTACATTCCTGTGTGTCAGGCTGCAGCTCCAGCAGTTACTCGCTTATTCGCCTACTCGCCTACGCTGCTTATTGCTCCTCCGAGAAGAAGGCTCCCACCGGCGCCAGCATCTGGTCGAACGCGGTGAACGCCCCAGCCTGAAGTTCAAAGACGCCGTACAATGCGGCCTCTTCCTCGTCGGTCAGCGTGTTGCCGCCGGTGCGGGTGATGACGGTGGTTACGCCGTCGGTGGTGACCGTCGCAAATGCCTCCCCATTGATCCGAACATGCATGGTTCCGCTGGTCTCGGAGAACTCGCCGGTCATCGACACCGTGCCGTTCGGACCGCGCATCGTCAGGTTGATGACGGTGGTGCCCTCCGGCTGGCTGATGTTGCTCGCGCTGATCGTGAGATCGATTGCCACATCGCGCTGGGGAAGATCCAGAGAGTAGGTGAGAGTCAGTCCGCCGGTATACGTGACTTCCGACCGCAGGTTGACCGTCGCCTGGATGGTACCATCGGTCACCGTGCCAATAACGCTCACCCGTCCGCTGGTGCTGCTGCTGCTAGCGGTGACGGTGTAATCGATGTAGGTGAAACCGCCGGAGACAACCACGATGCGTGCGGCTTGGGTCGTCCCCCCGCTGATATCGGTGATGTCGACGTATCCCGTTTCATTGAGAGGCTCCGCCGGCATGTAGCTGACCGGGTCCACAGCGTAGATGATGAAGCGTACGCCGTTAGAAGGTGCCCCCGTTCTGTCTGACGCGGCGTAGCTGCCCGTTGCGGCATCATAGACGAAGGTCTTGCCCGCCACTTCGGCCGGCACCGCCATGGCTTGTGCGGCGTGAGCCGAGGCCGAGGTGCTCATCCCCGAGCCTGTTGGGCGCAGCGTGGCCGCGAGCCGCTGGGCGGTTCGAACTGCGGCGGCCCGGACTCCTGCGGGAGTCTTGCCCCGGATGTCCAACGCTGGCCGGGATGAAGCGATGATCGGCGCGCCACCGAGGGCTGCATCGAACATCATGCTGAAGGTCGAGAAGCTGGCAAAGGTTGGCGAGGCGAAGGTCGCGTCCATGGCCTCGAGGTCAGCCGTCGTTCCGGCCGGGTTGAACGGAGCGTCCGGGGTGGACTCTCCGCCACAGCCGGCCAGAGTCATCGAGGTTAAGGCCACCAGCACAACGGATCGCTTCGCGAATTGCAGCACACGCATGGGTTCCGCCTCCGTCATCAGGAGCAGGTGAAGGCGGCCCGCGCTTGAAAGCGCCGGTGTTAGGCCGCCATTTACATGGACCTAGTCTGCTTGTGGGGGTATCGGAGGCCGCCCCTGATGCTTGCGGCGGCCCAGACTGGCGGGAGTTAAGGCAATGGCTATGCCAGTAATTGCAGTTGGCTCAGGCGGCGCTTCGGGTCTCCACGGGTAAGCCTTCGGCCTGCCACGCGGCCCAACCTCCTACCAGCGCCCTGGCCTTGGACCAGCCTGCCAATCGAAGCTCTCGCGCCACCCGGGCGCTTGTGGCCTCGTCCTTTCACGCACAGTAGAGCACTACCGTGGCATGGTGGTCGAGCCCGAGCTCACGGGCCTGGCGCACGGCGTCATCTGGGGAGATGCGCACCGCACCAGCCGCCGCAAGGTTGTCGGCTCGGTGACTCCGCTCGGTCCGAACGTCAGCCAGGACAACGGGCATGCCCGCCGCCTGCAGTCGCCGAAGCTCGTCCAGAGTTATCCGCTCGGGCACGCCGCGATCCGGATCGGGTTTCGTGGTCACCGGCGCGCTGCTCACGGCAGCCGGTTTCGGCGCGGGGCCTTCAGATTTGCGGATGAACACCGCGATGCCGATCCCGTGGATTGCGACGGAAAAGAGAACCACCACGCTGGTGATCGCAAAGAGCAGCTCCGCGTCGGGCACACCGGCGAACACCGGCAGCAGCACCAGCAGGAGCGAGCTCAGTCCTCGGGGCCCGCTCCAGGCAACAATGCGACGGCTACGGGGCTCGACCCCGACCCAGCGCAGCACCGGAAGAAGCACGGCCGTTCGGGCCAGCAGCGCCACCGCGGTGAACACCAGGACCGGGCCGTTGACTATACCGAGCCCGCTCCAGATGAGCGCCGCGCCGAACGCCACGAAGGTGAACAGGAGAAACATTTCGGCCGTAGCCTGGCCGTAATCCAGAAAGCAGTCGCACAGCTCGACGTCGAGAAGCGCGATCACCACGCCCGCCGCAAAGGCCGCCAGAAATCCGCTGCCCCCGACCGCCTCCGCCGCGGCAAAGGCCGTGAATGCAACGCCGAGCGCGTAGAGCGACTCATAGTCCCGCCGGACTCCCACCCGCTTGCGCACCTGCTCCAGCAGGGTGATGGCGATGTAGCCTACGAGGGCTCCGAGTCCCGGCCCCAGCAGAAACAGCCCCACCGCGTGCCGCCCCAGCTCCGACGCGAGGTGATCAGTAGGCCGGAGCGCCAGAATACTGAGAACGATGATCGGGAGCAGCACCACGTCGTTGATGCCGCCTTCCAGCCTGAGTGCTTCGCGGACCGGTGCGGGAAGGCTGGGCCGCCGGATGACCCCGCGGAGCATCACCGGATCGGTGGAGGCCAGGGCCGCAGCCACGATGAAGGAAGAGAGCGGACTCAAATCGAGCAGGAGCCAGGCCGCCAGTGCGATGATGACGGCGGGGATCAGGGTGGCCGGTCCCAGAATCATGAAAAGCAGCCGCCGGGGACGCCGGATCTCGCCGAAGTCCACGACGATGGCATCGGTGAACAGCACCAGCACCAGCCCCAGAGTGGCT
>DASPKB010000337.1:0-9223 GCA_035628315.1 Gemmatimonadales bacterium
CGAAGCGCTCCGCGCCGGAGCCTGGGATTACCTGCCCAAGCCATTCTCGGCCACCCACCTGCAGGTTTTGATCGGGCGGGCCTCGCACGCCGTCATGATGGGCCGTGAGGCCCAGGACCTTCGAGTCCAGTTGATGAAGCAGATCGGACACAGCGACAAGATTGCCCTGATCGGGATCTCGCCGCTGTTCCGGAAAGCGGTGGACCTGGCCCGGAAGGTGGCAGGGACCGATGCCTCGGTGTTCATCAGCGGCGAGAGCGGCACGGGCAAAGAGGTCATCGCCCAGTTCATCCATCAGAACAGCCGGCGGGCTAACCGCGCGCTGGTGCCCATCAATTGTGCGGCGCTGCCGGAGCCGCTGCTCGAATCCGAAATGTTCGGCCACCGGAAGGGGGCCTTTACCGGCGCCGACCGGGACAAGCCCGGCCTGCTCGAAACCGCGAATGGAGGCACCCTCTTCCTCGACGAGCTGACAGAGATGACCATGCCGCTGCAGGCCAAACTGCTGCGGGTCATTCAGGACGGCGTGGTGCGCCGGGTCGGCAGCGAGCAGCAGGATGCGGTGGTGGATGTCCGCTTTATCTCAGCCACCAACCGCGAGCCACAGGAAGCGGTGGATGAAGGAGTACTCCGGGGGGACCTGTTCTACCGGCTCAGAGTTGTTCCCATCAAGCTGCCTCCCCTGCGCAAGCGGCCGGAGGACATTCCGCTCCTGGCCAATCATTTTCTGACGTACTACTGGCACCGTCACCGCCAAATGGGCGACCGGTTGCCCCGACTGAGCGAGGCGAGTATCGCCTTCTTGCGCTCGCGACCGTGGCGCGGCAACGTTCGTGAGCTACAGAACGTTATCGAGCACGTCGCCGTGCTGGCTGAACCGGATCAGACGATTCAGCCAAACGACATTCCTGTCTACGACGACGGCAGCGAGTGGCCGGCAGAAACCGTGGCTCCCGCGGGTGTCATGGATGAAGCATATCATCCGGCCAAGGACAGGATCGTAGTGCAATTCGAAAAGGAGTACCTGACTCGCCTGATCAGCCGAGCGGGGGGAAACATGTCCAAGGCCGCGCGTCTGGCGAGCATCGACCGGACGACCCTGTACCGGTTGATGGACAAGCACGAGTTCCACCGCGACGACAGCAGCGGGCCGACGGCGTGATGGCTGA
Organism: Gemmatimonadales bacterium; assembly: GCA_035628315.1. Lineage (GTDB taxonomy): Bacteria > Gemmatimonadota > Gemmatimonadetes > Gemmatimonadales > GWC2-71-9 > CAVVWJ01. Next base: position 1,170 of record DASPKB010000337.1, read on the forward strand.
GACGCTCCTGCCTGCATCGTCGAGTGGGGAGCGCCGCCGTGCTGCGCAGGACGTCCGCCAACCACTGCGGGCATGGGATCCCAATGGGCCGGCCAGCGACACCATTGCGCCGGCGCTTTGGGATGCGTTGCGGGAGGCCGTGCTCTGGGCCGATGCGGAATGGGAGCGGGTGGTGGAACACGCCGCCGGGGCGGAGGAAGCAACGTCGCACCTGGCGCATCTGAGCGCGGCCATCCGCCAGGAGACGTCGGGGCAGTCACCCGACCTGGCTGCCGTTCCCCGGAATGCACTATCCCGAAGGCTCCTGGGATTGATTCGTACTGCTTTTGTCGAGCGAGTCCGCGCGCTTCCCCAGGCTGACACCGGACAGCTTCTCAAAATCCTCCATGCCATAGAGGTAGTGGGCCAGCATCTGGAGTCGGATTGGTCCCAGCACTTCACTGATCGGCTGTCGGCACCGGACGGGTTGGAACTGGTGGTCGAGGTAGCCCATGATCTGCGCTCGCCCCTAACCTCAATTCTGTTCCTGGCCGAGACTCTTCAACGCGGCCGCAGCGGACCGGTCAACTCGGTTCAGGAGCGCCAGCTGGGGCTCATTTACAGCGCGGCCTTTGGGCTGAGCTCGGTGGCCAGCGACGTGATTGAGCTCGCACGCGGTGGCGACCGTCTGGTCGATCTCGACCCGATTCCGTTCTCGGTCAGAGATATCCTCGAATCGGTGCGCGATATCGTGCAGCCCATCGCCGAGGAAAAGAATCTTACCGTGGGGGTATCCTCGCCCGACGCGGATTTCCGGATCGGACATCCTGTCGCCCTGAGCCGAGTGCTCCTCAACCTGACGACCAACGCGCTCAAGTTCACGGCGGAAGGTACAGTCGAGGTCACCGCCGTTGCCCGGAACTCCCGGTGTATCGAGTTCTCCGTGCGGGACACCGGGCGGGGGATTCCTCCTCAATCCATGGCCACGCTCTTCGAGCCGTTCCGGCGCCGCCACAAGCCTGGAGAATACACCTTCTCAGGATCGGGGCTTGGCCTCTCCATTTGCCGCAAGTTGGTGGAAGCCATGGGATCGGTCCTGCAGGTCGAAACCGCCGCAGGATACGGGACCCGGTTCTACTTTGTGCTCGATCTTCCCCACGCGGGCGAGCCGCAGCTCGGTTGAACTCGCCGGGCCTACTCGATAAATTCTTGCAGCTGGCGGCGATCCGCGATTCTCGGCTGCCAATGGCGCCGAATTCGGATTGATTACGCGGCTGATCCGTGCGGCCTTCGCCGAGGGGTGTACTCTGCGAACCCTGGTCGAAGGCCGCGTTGCCCTGGTGTGCTGACTCGAGATCTCGGTCGCACACCCTCACATGTGGTTGTCCGGCCTCGTGAGCTCCCGGCCCGACCGGCTACTGCCGGTCGGCGCCCTGCGGGGCTCGCGCAGGAGGATGACCCGAAACCGAGTGCTCTGTGAACCGACCGCTGATTCGGCCGGGCCGACACCTCAGTCAGCCCCAAGTACACGCTCCCCACGCTGCTCTACTGATCGATTTCGACAACGTCACGCTTGGCATTCAGAAAGACCTCACCAAAGAGCTCCGCACTCTCCTCAACAGCGACATCATCAAAGGGAAAGTTGCAGTCCAGCGGGCATACGCAGACTGGCGCCGCTATCCGCAATACATCGTCCCGCTGTCCGAATCGTCCATCGATCTGATCTTCGCCCCCGCATTCGGCTCCAGCAAGAAGAACGCGACCGACATCCGCCTGGCAATCGATGCGATCGAGCTGGTGTTCACCCGTCCGGAGATCGGCACCTTCATTCTACTCTCTGGTGACAGCGATTTTTCTACGATGGTGATCAAGCTGAAGGAGTACGGGAAATACGTCATCGGTGTGGGGATCCGGGAATCGGCCAGCGACCTCCTCATCCAGAACTGCGACGAGTACTACTCCTACAACGATCTGGCGGGGCTTACCAAGGAGGTCGACACACCCTCTACTCAACGGGATCCCTGGGAGCTGGCCGGCGAGGCCGTGGCTCAAATGGCTCGGAACGGCGACGTCATGCGGTCCGACCGGCTGAAGCAGGTGATGCAGCAGATCGATCCCAACTTCGACGAGCGCAACGCCGGATTTAATCGGTTCAGCAAGTTCGTAATCGAGGCTGGGCAAAAGGGTGTCGTGCTCCTGAACAAGCTCGACAACGGCCAGTACGAGGTTGCTCCTGGACCATCCGCAAGGGCGGCCGTTTCCCTGCCGGTTGGCGGACGCCCCCACCCGGAAGCGGGTCGGGAAGAGGCCGGTTCTGGAGGCCGTGGGAGGGAAGACGGCGGTCGTCGGGGACGGGGACGCAGGGGCCGCGGCGGACGAGACCGGTCCGGCAACCGGGATGCCGCGCAGCGGATGAACGGCACGACGCGGCCGGAAACGGGGCATCGGCCGCCCCCGCGGGAGGAGCGGCCGGATGGCGCGCTTACCCTGGCTCGCGCCTTCCAACTCATGACTCAGGCGCTCTCGGAGTTCCGCTCACCGGTGGGACAGGAGGCCTTGAGGCTCCGGATGGTGGCGATGCACGGCCGCGAAGATCCGCTGCTCGACGCCTCCCGGTTCCCCCGTTTGCTGCGGCAGGCGAACGACGCGGAGGTAGCCGACGTACGAAAGGTTGGAGACGACGACTACGAGATCTCGGCCCAACGCGCAGCTGGCCGGCCCAGCCTGCCTCCGGCATCATCCCCGCCGGAGGTCGCTCCTGCTGAGGCGGTCGTCGAGGCACTTCCGGAAAGTCCGCCTAATCCCGCCCGAGAAAATGGCCAGCGACTCGGCCTCCGGTTCCGGCGGGGATCCCGCGCCCCAACCCGGGCGGCCGATATCCCGCTAATCGGGGTAGTTCGGATCGATTCTCCCGCAGCGGAGCCGGAGACACCGGCGGTGGCGGAATCGGCCCCGGCCGAGGAAGCATTGGCTGAACCACCTAAACGACGGCCGCGACGGCCTGCACGTAAGCGCGCCGCGGCTGAGCCTTCGGCTGAAGCCGTCACCGGGATCGCCGAGGAGGCTCCTCCGCCCAAGAGCCCACGTACCCGAAGCCGGAAAAAGTCTGAATGAGGGTTCTTACAAAACGACGGGCAGCCACGCTGCCCGTCTCTTTTTTCCGCCGGCCGGCGGAGACGGTTGCCGCGGAACTGTTGGGTACCGTGGTGGTCTCGTCCATAGGAGGGGAGATTTCCCGGGCGATCATCGTTGAAACCGAGGCGTATCTTGGCTACGACGATCCCGCATCGCACGGCTATCGCCATCGGCGCAACGCCCGGAACGAGGCGCTCTTCGGTCCACCCGCTACCTGGTACGTCTATCTATCCTACGGGATGCACTGGTGCGCAAACCTGGTCTGCCAGAGGTCGGGTCTGGCGAGCGCGGTGTTACTTCGGGCGCTCCAGCCGGTGGACGGGCTGGATGTGATGAGGCGGAGGCGCGGCGGAGTTGCGGACCGGGAGCTCTGCTCCGGACCCGGCAAGCTGTGTCAGGCGCTGGGGATTGACCGGAGCCTCGACGGCACCCACATGAACCGGAGCCCGGTTCTCGTGCGGCCGGCTGAGGGCGGTGAGCTTCACCAGGTAGCAGCGACTCCCCGGATTGGAATCACCAAGGCGGTGGACTGGCCGCTCCGGTTTCATATCATTGGCTCTCCCTGGCTGTCACGCAAAGAAAAAAGCGGGAGGTCCGAAGACCTCCCGCCGGAGTAAGGCAGAACTAAGGTTAGTACCCGCCGCCCGCCGAGCGGTCCTTTGCATTGCCCAGGCTGAAGCGCAAGCCGCCGACCAGCGTGTGGAAAGCACCCAGCGTCCACTCTCCGGTATCGATCCTGGTCTCCAGGGGCTTGTTGCTCAAGTCCTTCCGCAAGACAGTTACCTTTTCCTGGTAGCCCTGCTTCGTGGTTATCTGGTACTGTCCGAACGCGCTTAACGGACCCACCCTGAACTCGAGCCCCGCAGTCGCGGCTACAAAGCCGCCGCTGCTCAGCGCATTCTCAACGCTGCCACCGACGAACGGGCCAGCCGAGTTGCGGGTAGTGTGCATAATGCCGCCACCCACACCGATAAAAGGCTGGATGGTCTGATTCCGAACGGGATACGCCAGCAGCATGGCGGAGTACCGCCGGATGCCCTGGAAGGTCCATGGCGTGACTCCCACCTCAGTGGTGGTGCCGACGCTGTCCTGGATGAAGTACATGGTGTTAGTCTGCTGGGTGGGGCCAAACCCCTGGTCCACCGACAACAGGAGCCCGGTTCGCTTCGCTGTAATCAGCAGGTGACCGCCCGCGGCGGGAATAAACTCACGCCCAGTCACTGTCGATCTGAAGCTCGTAATCCCGGTGTTGCCACCGACGTACCACTTGAACGTACCAGTGCCGCCCCCCGTTTGCGCAGCAAGGCTGCCGGCCGCCAGTACGCCGCCGAGACCCAGAAGGGTGAGGCTCTGCTTCAGAATCCGCATGGACTGCCTCCGTAAGGTGTCCGGGCCAGGGAGTTCGGCTCGGCTGCTCTAGCCGCATGCACGGTACGTCAAAATGCGGGAACTCGTGTTGGACTGCGCGGGATGGGTGGTGAGACTGGGCCGAAACCGTCGAGGCATTTCGCATACCGACAATGACTTACGGCTATAGTGCCGAGTTCCCCATGCCCGTCCGGGCGGGCGGAAGTGCAAAGACTGGGCCCAGGATGGACCCAGCCACCTGCGGCGGAATTCAGATCAGCTTGAGTTGTCGTCCGACCTTCTTGAATGCCGCGAGGGCCTGGTCGAGATCGCTGCGGCTATGAACGGCGGAGATCTGGCAGCGCACCCTGGCTTGACCCTGGGGCACCACCGGGTAGCCAAAACCAGTGACGAATACCCCTTCCTTCAACAGCAGGTCGCTCATCCGGATGGCTGCCGCAGTCTCCTCCAATATCACGGGGATGATCGGTGTTTCACCGGGGAGTGGCCGGAAGCCGAGCCCGAGAAGCTGTTCTCTGAAGTACCGGGCATTCTCCCGCAGAGTGGTCACCCGTTCCGGATGGGCTTCAAGGTACTCGACGCTCGCGAGAGCGCTGGCCGCTACGGTCGGCGGCAAAGCATTGGAGAAGAGCTGAGGCCTGGCCCGCTGGGTGAGGTAGTCACATACGGCCGCAGACGCCGCTACGAATCCTCCCGCCGCACCCCCAAGCGCCTTTCCCAAGGTTGAGGTGATGATGTCCACCTCACCCACCACGCCAAAGTGTTCGGCGGTGCCCCGTCCGTGCTTCCCCAGTACCCCGGTCGCATGGGAGTCGTCGACCACCAGTACCGCTTCGTGTTTCCGGCAGATCTCGATGAGGTCAGGCAGCTTCGCGATGGCGCCCTCCATGGAGAACACGCCATCGGTGATTACCATCTTCACCCGGCGGTCGCGACCTGCGGTGAGTTTGGCCTCCAGATCGGCCAGATCGCCGTGCTGGTAGACGGCACTCTGGCACTTGGTCACGGCCTTGGCAAGGCGGATGGCATCGATGATAGAGGCGTGGTTCAGCTGATCGCTCACCACGAGATCGTGCTCTGTGAGCAGAGTCGCAGGGACTGCTTCGTTCGCATTCCAGGCGCTGACGAAGCTGAGCGACGCCGGCGTGCCTACGAGACGGGCGCAAGCTGCCTCGAGTGCCCGGTGGATGGTGAAGGTACCGCAGATAAAGCGTACCGAAGCGGTCCCGGCCCCGTACCGGTCAAGGGCTGCCTTGCCGGCGGCCACCACAGCAGGCTCATTGGAGAGTCCCAGGTAATTGTTCGAGGAGAGGATGATGACCTCGCCTCGGTCTTCCATTTGCACCCGCGCGTCCTGCGGGCTGCTCAGATAGTTCAGCCGTTTGTAAGTGCCGTTCTGAATAAACTGCTCCAGCTCCGGCTCGATGCGGGCTTCCAGGCGGTTGGTCATGCCGCCACCTCCAGGATCACCTTTCCGGCCTGCCCAGCCTTGATGACCTGGATGGCCTCGCCGATGCACTCCAAGGGGAATCGGTGGGTAATGACGGGACGGGGGTTGAGCTGGCCTGCCCGAAGAAAGCGCCGCATCTGGTGCCAGGTCTGGTACATCTTGCGCCCGGTCACGCCGTAAACCGTAAGGCCCTTGAAAATGACATCACGGGCGAAATCCACCTCGGTGATGCGGTTGGGCGTGCCCAGCAGGTTGACCCTTCCACCCAGGCGGCACGCGGCAAACGCCTGGGCGTGGCCGCTGGGGTGACCGCTCATCTCACACACCAGGTCCACTCCGTCTCCGGAGGTCAGCTCTCGAACTCGGGCAACCACATCGTCCTGCCCCGGGTTCAGAGTGAAGTGCGCCCCCATGGTCCGCGCCAGCTCCAGTCTTCGAGCGTTGAAGTCACTCGCAATCACCAGGGAGGCACCGGCCGCCCGCGCAACTCCGACGGCAAAGCAGCCGATCGGCCCGCATCCGAGCACCAGAACCGTACTGCCGGGGACCTCACCTTCCAGGACGGTATGCACCGCGTTGCCCAAGGGGTCCATTATCGCACCGATTTCCGTCGGAATCCCGGCGAGCTTGATGACATTGGACGCTGGCATGGCGATGTAATCGGCAAAGGCGCCGTCGCGGTCCACCCCGATGATGCGGGTGCGCAGGCAAAGATGAGCTGCTCCGAGACGACACTGAAGGCAGTGGCCGCAGACCACATGACCTTCTGCGGTGACCAGATCTCCCTCGTCGAGGAGTCCGTCTGCGGCAGCGTCAGCGCCGAGATGTGTAATCTCCCCGGCAAACTCATGGCCAACGGTGACAGGAGGCTTCAGACGATTGCTGGCCCAGTTATCCCATTCCCATATGTGCAGGTCCGTTCCGCACACGCCTGCGTGGTGCACTTTGATGAGAACGTCGCTCGGACCGCAGGTGGGAACAGGTACATCTCGCAGTACGATACCGGGGCCGGCAGACTCCTTTACCAACGCACGCATGAGAGCTCATGGGGGTAAGGACGGGGGGAATATAAGAGAGCGCGGAGAAGGCGGAGAGGGCGGCGAAGACGTAGTCTCCGGCCTAATCCGCGAATACAGCTTCCCGTACCGGCTCTACTCGCACGGCGCTGATCTTGAACTCGGCGATCTTGGCGTAGGGATCGAGCCGAGGGCTGGTGAGGAGGTTGGCGGCGGCTTCGCGGAAATGAAAGGGAATAAAGATCTGTCCTCGCGCCTGTCGCTCGGAGAGGCGGGCGCCTATCAGCATCGACCCGCGGCGAGAGGTTACCCGGACTGTGTCACCATCGGAGACTCCGAGCTCCAGGGCGTCCATAGGATTGATGTCGACCACAGGAACCGGTTCGCGGGAGTCGAGCCCGGTAGAGCGGCGAGTCATTGTGCCAGTGTGCCAGTGATACATCTGGCGCCCGGTGTTCATTACATAAGGGTATTCCTCATCGGGCAGTTCCTCGGGCGCAACATACTCGACCGGCACGAAGATGGCGCGGCCATCAGCAGTCGGGAAGGCATCGGCAAAGAGAAAAGATGTGCCCTTCGAGTCCGGGGTGAGAACCGGATACTGAAGGCCGCTGCCCTTTAAGCCCTCGTAGGTAACACCGCGCCATGAAGGGGTGACCGACGCGATCTCCTGCATGACCTCCGAGGGGGTCGACCAGGTGGTCTTCAGACCCAGACGATTGCTGAGGTCAATGAGAATGTCGAGGTCTCTGCGTGCCTCGCCCGGCGGCTCGAGCGCCGGTTCGGCCAGCTGGATCCGGCGCTCCGTGTTGACGTAGGTGCCGGACTTTTCGGCGAAGGAGGAGCCCGGCAACACTACATCCGCCCAACGCGCGGTCTCGGTGAGGAACAGGTCCTGAACGGCGAGAAACTCCAGCCCGCGGACCCACTCCTCCGCGTGTGCGATGTTCGGGTCGGAGATGACCGGATTCTCCCCCATGATGTAAAGGCCACGAATCGGGCTGTCTTCTCGGGTCATTTCGGTAACCATCATGCCCAATTCGAGTGAAAGCGAATCCTCGGGCACTCCCCACGCGCGAGCGTACTCCGCCCGGTTCTCCGGCTCA
>DASPKB010000338.1:0-5617 GCA_035628315.1 Gemmatimonadales bacterium
GCCGCGAGGTCCGACAGGGCAGCCGCGGTTGACCGCCAGCCCACATCGGCGAAACCAAGCCAGTCGAGCCGGAAGTGAACGCCCTCGACGCTGACATCGGTGCTGAGCGCGAGCGCCCCATCAGCTGTCGGGATGAGCCCGCAGTCATCGCCCAGCCCCACGCCATGAGAGCCGAGCTTTTCGATGATCTTTCGTATGCGGTCGAACTCGGGCCCGGCGCCCAGAGCAAGACTTGAGCTCTCCTGCTTCACGGACGGATAGCGCTGAGTCTGAAGCGGACCAGACCGGCGTTCGTAGCTACCCAGAGATAGTCCTCGTCGACCGCCAGATCGTTGGCAGCCGCCGGGAGGTCGCCCGCTCGGAGTGGGCGCAGCGGCGGTGTGCCCAGTCGGGCGTAACCAACGCCACGATCACCGGCCACCCAAAAGCCCGGACCGTCCGCCACAAAGCGTCGCAGCCGCCCCAGCAGGCTGGAGAGATTCGGCCCGAGGGTCCACTGCCGGCTGCGTGGATTGCGCCATAGCATCTCATCGCGGGTCAGGGCGACGAGTGTGTCGGCGAGCGGAGCCAGGTCGATCACCCCGGCGTGCAGGCTGGGCGAGGACATTCCGGCTGGACGAACCAGATCGCGGCTTTCGGGAAGCGCGAGAAGGAGTCCGGAGGGCGTACCGGCCCAGACCGTATCGCCGGCGGGAAAGACCGTGTAAACCGCGTCGTTGTACCCGGGCGCCACTCGCTCGACCGTAAGCGAGTCGCCGACGCGCGCGACTCCATGGGCGGTGCCCACCACGATGCGGCCGCCCCGCGATACGATGGAGTACACTCGGCTGTCGGGGAGGCCACGCCGCTCGTCCACCACTTCCAGCGTGCTGTCAGCTGGCTCCACTCGCGCCACACCGAAATCGGTGGCCGCCCACACCGCACGGCCCTGCCCTGCCAGCTCGCGCACCTGGCTGAATGGCGTTCCCACGGCCGAGGTACCGGGAAGCGAGCTGAACTGGTCGAGGTTGTTGGAAACAAAAGTGAGTGCGGCATCACTCGAGGCGGTTCGGTCGGTGGCCACCCAAACTCCACCGGGCCAGCTGAATACCGCACCGGCGCGGGGAGACGGGAGCCCGAAGCTCAGCCGCTGCGGCAAGGCACCACCATCCGGAAGGTAAAGAGCACCGGCGCCCGACGTGCCGAGGTACCAGCCACGATTGTCGGCAGAGCGTGCGGCCGCAGTGTAGCGCACCGAGCGAAGCCGGTTGTCCGTGAGGATGGCCGCAGCATTGGCCTGCAGACCCGGGTTGCTTCGAAGTGCCTCGGCAACACTCGACGGTGCAATTGGTCGAGCGGGCGGGTTGGCAGGACTGGATATCGTACCGCCGCGGGGCAGCAGCTCCCAACCACGGCGGGTGCGTAGGTAGACGCCGCCGCCGGGATCGTCCTGATCGAAGGCAATGGTCTGAAGACCTTCGGCTACCTGACCCTGCTCCCAAAGCTGGATGTCGGGCTGATAGTGAACCCACCCATCGGAACGCGCGAGCCAGAGCGAGTTGTCCAGCGGGTCTGTGAGCCCGGCAAACACCCGGGCAAGCAGAGCTGGATCCGGCGGATCGACTGCCCCTTCCCAGCGCTGAAACTGCGGATTCCAGATCAGAACACCACTGGAGGAAACGATGAACACGCGGTCCATGGATGTCGCAACCGCGTTCACCGTCCGGTAGTCACCGATGATGGTTCGATCTTCGGGCCGCCAGTCGCGGGTAAACGACTGTGCAACACCTGAAGCAGTGCTGAAGAGCGTGAGCAGGATAGCGAGGAGAGGCCGCATCATCGGAATGTATATCGTGGCAATAGGCGGAAGTGCGATGGCTCAGGCGGTTTGAGGCTTCGGCAGCTCGTACAAGATTGGTGGGCGGGCCGCCGGGCGCGCGGTGCGCAGAGTTTCCCATTCCCGCCAGACATCCGGCAGCGCAGCCACTACGTCCATGGGGCGAAGCGCGCGTGCCGTGTAGCGCCGGGCGCCGAGATCCGCGGCACGGCCCAGCGCCTGCGCCCCGAACGCGGCGGCGGCCACCGGATCCAATCGCTGAGCCAGACCGGTAGCTATCAGCCCGGTCAGGATGTCACCACTGCCACCGGTAGCGAGTCCAGGGTTCCCGGCGACGATAGTCAGCTGCGGTCCCGCCGCCGAGGCTACCACCGACGGCACCCCCTTCAACAGCACAGTGGCGTTGGTTGACTCTGATGCCTTACCAGCGGCAGCCCACGGATCGAGCTCGCGAGTCGCCGCCAATTCAGGAAACAAGGTGCGGAACTCTCCCGGATGCGGCGTGAGAACAATCGGACGACCTCGAGCCAGGGCTGCCAGCTCCTGAACTGCGCCCCCGAACGCCACGAGGGCATCGGCGTCCACCACTGCGGCTCGAGCAGCGCCCAGCACGGCCGCTACGAACTGGCGCCGCCCAGGGTCACGCCCAAGCCCGGGTCCGATGGCCACTGCGTCGGCCTTGGCTACAAGCTCCAGCAGCGCCGGCGCAGGCGCCTGGTCGAACGGCTGGACCACGGTTTGTAGGTCGGGCTCCGCCTGCACCAGCGCTGCTACTGTTTCAGCAGGGCCGGCGGCGTGCACTAATCCCGCCCCTGCGGCGAACGCCGCCCGCGCGGTCATTCGCAATGCGCCGCTCATCCCTGCTGCGCCGCCAATAACGATTACACGTCCCCGGTCGCCCTTGTGGTCTCTGGCCCGGAGCCGGCGCAGCCACTCCGCTGCCTGGAGGTCGGTTACCGCCACGGGCCATGCGGGATCAGGCGGCGGGTGGCCGATATCAACCACGACCACGCTTCCCACCTCGTCCCGGGCCAGTAAATGCCCGCGGCGGAATCCGCCGAAGGTCACTGAGAGATCGGCGCGGGTAGCGCCGTGCACGACACCGGTCAGAAGGTCCACTCCAGTTGGCCCATCCAGGGCAACGACGGGAATCTCGAGATCAGAGATTCGGGATCGCAGCGCCTCGATGGCGGGCCGGGGGTTACCTGATGCACCGGTTCCAAGAAGGGCATCTACCGCGAGACCCACCGCGGGCCAGGGACCATCCGGCGTTACGTCCCGTACTCCCTCCGCCCGGGCAAGCCCCGCCATCCGCGTGCACAGTTCCGAGGTGGTGCCCGCCGAGGTCACCCAGACCGGAACGTCTACCCGGTGCAGCGCCCGGGCCAGCACCCAGCCGTCGCCGCCGTTGTTCCCCGGCCCGGCCGCTACCAGCACACCTGTTTTTAGAAGGGAACCAAACCTGTCGGCCAGTACGACCGCCGCTGCCCGTCCAGCCGATTCCATGAGGGTAGCCAGCTCGATGCCTGCCTTGGCCGCGAGCCGATCCCAGTGATTTGAATGGTCTGGAGTCAAGACTGGAATGGAAGGGCACATGGCTAGCCAATAGCGCAGAGCACTACTTATAACTCTGCCCTATCGCCCGCCCGAAGCTGATCTCGCCGTTATCGATTCGGAGATTGAAACCGCAATCCGGATTGGTGCAGACCCAGGCTTTGTAGGTGATGGGAGCACCTTCGCGGCCATAGTCGGAAAGCGGAATCAGGGTACCTTGCGAACACTTCTGACAGGCCGGCCAGTCCTTAGTCTCCATGTTCCTCCTCCCCCCGCAGCACTAGGCTCCGCGCAACCCCTGCCATTCATAGGAATCACCGAAGACATCGGCGAACTGGTACACGCCTTCGAAGTCCGACTCCGAATCGCCAGGCTGGGTCACCAGCAAACCCACTTCTACCAGGGTGTAGACGATTCGGCCAATGTCCTCGGTTCGGGTCATCCCCCAATGACTGAGCACCACGGGCGCAAGCAGCCCGAACTGCTGCCGGGCAAAGTCTCGGCAGGCCCAGGCCAACTCCGGGCCGGTGACATGGCGACGGACCTCGAGCCGGGTCTGCAGGAATTCAATCGTTCCGAGAACGAACAGATAGGCCCGCTCGTGGTATTGCCCGCCCCGTGCTCGGATCCGGGAGAGGATGTCGTCCGCAAGCTGAAGATCGTTCACCGATGAGCCCCCACAGCCTGGGCCGTTCTCCCCGCAGGCCGACCATCAAAATCGGATCGCGGCGGCCGGGGCTGGTACAACGGGTATGCAGCCGTCAACTCCTCCACCTCACCCCGGATTTCTGCCAGCGCATCCTCGTCAGATGCGGTGAGAGCGCGATCGATCAACTCGGCGATCTGGCGCATCTCGGCCGGGCCCATGCCCCGGGTTGTCACCGCGGGCGTGCCCAGGCGGATTCCGCTGGTCACGAAGGGAGACTGGGGGTCGTCGGGGATCGTATTCTTGTTCACCGTAATTCCGGCCTGGCCCAGGATCTTCTCTGCCGCCTTCCCCGTCAGCTCCTTGGGCCGCAGATCGACCAGCATGAGGTGAGAGTCGGTTCCACCGGAGACGATGGCAAAGCCGCGCTCAGTCAGTGCATCAGCAAGGGTCTGCGCATTCTCGACCACCCGGCGGGCGTATTGCTTGAAGTCGTCGGTCAGGGCTTCGCCGAAGGCTACGGCCTTGGCCGCGATGACGTGCTGGAGCGGTCCGCCCTGGGTTCCGGGGAATACCGACTTGTCGATCGCCTTGGCGTGCTCGATGGTGCAGAGGATCAGGCCCGCCCGGGGTCCGCGCAGTGTCTTGTGCGTGGTGCTGGTGACTACCTGCGCGTGCGGCACCGGCGAAGGATATACCCCGCCCGCGACCAGGCCGGCGAAGTGCGCCATGTCCACCAGGAAGAACGCCCCGACCTCATCGGCTATCGAACGAAAGGCGGCAAAATCGATGATGCGCGCGTAGGCGCTTCCGCCGGCAATTATGAGACGCGGCCGCTCCTGGAGGGCCTGGTCCCGCACCTTGTCGTAGTCGATGCGGCCGGATACCGGATCGACACCATAGTGCATCGCACGCCAGACCACGCCGCTGTGATTCACCGCCGCGCCGTGAGACAGGTGTCCCCCGTGGGGAAGCGACATTCCCATCAGCAGCTCACCCGGCCGGATCAGAGCCATGAAGGCGGCGAAGTTGGCCTGGGCGCCACTGTGTGGCTGCACGTTGGCGTGCTCGGCCCCGAACAGTTGCTTCAGCCGGTCGATGGCAAGCTGCTCGACCTCATCCACCACCTCACACCCACCGTAGTAGCGGCGGCCAGGGTACCCCTCGGCATACTTGTTGGTCAGGGGAGTGCCCATCGCATCGATGACTGCGCGGCTGGCAAAGTTCTCGCTTGCGATCAGCTCGAGCCCGCGCTGCTGCCGGTGCAGTTCGTTATTGATCAGCCTCGCTACCGTGGGGTCGGCCTCACGCAGCGAAGCAGTGTGGTCCAGCGTCATCCATTCCCCCGATCGATCTTCTCTACCCGGCGGCTGTGTCGGCCGCCCGCGAACTCCGTATTTAACCACGTCTTCAGAATCTCGACGCCTTGTTCCTCACTCACGAACCGGGCTGGGAGGATCAGGATGTTGGCGTCGTTGTGCTCCTTTGCGAGCTTGGCGATCTCCGGCGACCAGGCCACCGCGGCGCGGACGCCGGGATGCCGGTTGGCGGCGTAGGACATGCCCAGTCCACTGCCGCAGAGCAGCACGCCGCGGTCGGCG
>DASPKB010000339.1:0-2459 GCA_035628315.1 Gemmatimonadales bacterium
GCACGTCCAGATCCGCGTTGTGGTAGTCAAGGCCCACCACCAGGCCGATGGCGATCTGATTGGATCCCAGTGGGTACATGAAGCTGCCGCCGAAGGCATCGGTGGGCAGGGGCCAGCCCAAAGTATGTATCACTCTGTCCAGCGGCCGGCTGGTCTCCCACACTTCCTTCACGCCCAGGGCGAACAGCTGTGGATTGGTTGAGCCGATCTTCTGCCATTGCCGGTAAGCCTGAGACAGCGTCCCGCGAGTTCCTTCAGCCAGCACCGTTATCTTCGCGGTGACATCGGTTGGCTCGGTATAGTTGCTGCCGGGACGCCCGTCGCGGTCGAGACCTGATGGCGTGGTCCGAACTCCTTTGACAGTGTCACCGTTTACCAAAAGAGCGTCGACCGGGAATCCGGCAAAGAGATTGACCCCTGCTTCCTCGGCCCGCTCGCCCAGCCAGCGCACTACCTCGCAAAGAGACGCGGTGTAGTAGCTCTTGTTGTGCATGGTGGGTGGAGTCGGAATTCGCTGCGCGCGTCGTGCTGTCAACAGATACACAGCCTCGGATGCCACCGGCCGGCGAAAGGGAAAGTCAGCGGGGTCCATTCCGGGGAACAGCTCACGAAAGGCACGAGGATTCACCACCGCGCCGGAGAGCGTATGCTCTCCCAGGCTTTCCGCCTTCTCCAGCACTGCAATGTTGAGCTCGGCGGTTTTCTCGCCTGGGTTTTCCCTGGCGAGCCGGGCCAGCTCGATGGCGCAAGCCAGACCTGCGGGACCAGCGCCGACGATGACCACATCCATCTCGAGAGCCTCAGGATTCGGCTCAGTTTCCAAGATCACTCGTTGGAGTGGAAGTGGAAGCTGATGGCGGACTGGAAGAATCGTGGGCACGACGTGAGCTCCTGAGTGGCAAAAGAAAGCCGGCGAGGCGGGTGCAATATAATGGCGCTAGGTTGGAGCAATGGACCTGCACAAGGCCGCCCGAGATCCCTGGGTGTGGGGGCAACTGGCGCTGCTGCTGCTGATTCTCCTCGCAGCTCCTTTACTCCCGCGTCATATCAACCTCGGGGCGTTCGACTACTGGCTCAACCGGGTCGACCCCGTATGGATCCGGTCGCTCGGTGGCGTCCTCATGGCGGCAGGCGCGTTGGTATCGTTGTGGGGTGCACGGTCATTGGGAGACAACCTCACTCCGGGCACTGAGCCGTTGCCGAATGGCGATCTGGTGGTAAGCGGCGCGTACGCGCACACTCGGCACCCCATTTATGCCGGTGCAGTGCTGCTGCTGGCTGGTTATACCCTGGCGTGGAGCAACTGGACGCTGGCCCTGCTGCTCGGCGGTGTGGCGCTGGAGTTCTTCAGGGCGAAGGCGCGAAGAGAAGAGAGGTGGCTCACCGCCAGGTACCCGGCGTACCAGAGATATCGCCGGCAGGTCCCCCGGATGTTGCTTTAGGAGCCGCGAACCTTCCGCACCTCGGCTGTCAGCCGAGGCAGGATTTCGAACAGATCGCCGACAATGCCATAGTCTGCGATCTTGAAGATGGGAGCGTCCTTGTCCTTGTTGATGGCGACGATCGTCTTTGCGGTACGCATACCGGCCAGGTGCTGGATTGCGCCCGATATACCGACGGCGATGTAGAGATCGGGGCTTACCAGCCTCCCGGTCTGGCCGATCTGATCCGTTGGTGGACGCCAGCCATCATCCGTAACTGCGCGGGTGGCTCCCACCGCGGCGTTCCCGATCGCTTCCGCGAGCTCCTCTACCAGCTTGAAGTTCTCCGCTGCCCTGAGCCCCCGGCCGCCACTGACAATGATCGGTGCTTCACCCAGATCGAGCTTGGTAGTGCTTCGCTGCGACAGCTCGGTCACCTTGATTCTGGCAGTTGCAGGATCCATGGCCGGTTGCACGGTTTCCACCTTGGCCTCACGCGGCTGCTCGGCGGGCGTAACGAAACCGGGACGCAGCGAAATCACTGCCGGCGTGCCTCGAAGCCGGAGGGTCACAGTAATCTTTCCGGTGTAGGCAGGATGGCGCACGACCACGGAGTCGCCTTGCACCTCGAAGCCGGTCACATCCGACGCGATGCTGACACCAAGCCGCGCTGCGACCCGAGGAGCGAGGTCCCTTCCCTCGGCTGAAGCCGTGAAGAATGCTGCCCGGTACTGCCCGGACTTCAGCCGCTCCGCCAGCGTGGCGGTGAACACCTCGGGACTGTACCTCGCTAGTCCGGCGTGCTCCACGGCAAAGACCCGGTCCGCACCGTAGCGCCCAAGAGCGGCGGAGCGCTCCGAGATACCAGGCGCGCCGAAAACCACCGCGTGCACCTCGCCGGGAGAAGACGCATCTGCCGCAGCCCGCGCCGCCGTGACCGCCTCGAAGGCCACCTTCCGAATCTCACCGTTGCGAGATTCGGAGAACGCTAGGATCGGAGCCATCACAACACCTTGGCTTCAGTCTGCAGGAGACGGA
>DASPKB010000340.1:0-6279 GCA_035628315.1 Gemmatimonadales bacterium
GAGCTATAGCCGAGGCTGTATCGGGGTTGCCTCCCCGCATCCCCGCTTCCCCTCCTCCGCGCTGCCGCCTCAGCGGACTCGAGCCGCTCACCATCGGCCCCGACAGCATCTTCGTAAATGTCGGCGAGCGAACCAACGTCACGGGTTCCCGCAAGTTTGCCAAGCTCATTCTTGCCGGGGATTACAACGCCGGTCTTGAGCTGGCTCGGCAGCAGGTCGAGAACGGCGCTCAGATGATCGACGTCAACATGGACGAAGGCATGCTGGACTCGCAGGCCGCGATGACCACCTTCCTCCAGCTCATGGCCTCCGAGCCCGATATCACCCGCGTGCCGGTGGTGATCGACTCCTCGAAGTGGTCCGTGATCGAAGCGGGGTTGAAGTGTGTCCAGGGTAAAGGCGTGGTCAACTCCATCAGCCTGAAGGAGGGCGAAGCGGAGTTTATCCGGCAGGCCCGGCTGGTGCGCCGCTATGGCGCCGCCGTCATCGTGATGGCGTTCGACGAGCAGGGCCAGGCCGACACCGCCGACCGCAAGGTCGAGATCTGCCGTCGGGCCTACCGGATCCTGACCGAAGAGGTGGGTTTCCCTCCGGAGGACATCATCTTCGATCCCAACATCTTCGCGATTGCAACCGGAATCGAAGAGCACAACAACTACGCTGTGGATTACATCCAGGCCACCCGCCGGATCAAGGAAACCCTTCCCCACGTGCTGGTGAGTGGTGGCGTCAGCAACGTTTCCTTTGCCTTCCGCGGAAACGATCCGGTACGTGAAGCCATCCATTCCGTTTTTCTGTACCACGCCATCGAAGCCGGCATGGACATGGGAATCGTCAACGCCGGCCAGCTCCCGATCTACACCGACATTCCGCCCGACCTGCTGGAGCGGGTGGAGGACGTGGTGCTGAACCGCCGGCCCGATGCGACCGACCGTCTGCTCGAAATCGCCGACTCGGTCAAAGGGCGGGTGAATGCCCAGGCCACCGACCTGGCCTGGCGCAGCGCACCAGTGGCCGAGCGGCTGACCCACGCTCTGGTCGAGGGCATAGCCGACTACATCGTCGAGGATACCGAGGAGGCGAGACGCCAGGCTGAGCGGCCCATCCACGTCATTGAAGGGCCGCTGATGGACGGCATGAACGTTGTGGGCGACCTTTTCGGGGCCGGCAAGATGTTTCTGCCGCAGGTGGTGAAGAGCGCCCGTGTAATGAAACGCGCCGTGGCGCACCTGGTCCCATATATCGAGGCGGAGAAGGAGGCCCTCGGCATCGACGGCGGCAGCCGCTCCAACGGCAAGGTCCTGCTCGCGACGGTCAAAGGTGATGTCCACGACATCGGCAAGAACATTGTGGCCGTCGTGCTCCAGTGTAACAACTACCAGGTGATCGACCTCGGGGTGATGGTGCCGGCGGCTCGAATCCTGGAGGTGGCGCGGGAGGAGCGGGTGGACCTCATCGGGCTGAGCGGGCTCATCACTCCCTCGCTGGAGGAGATGGCCTTTGTGGCCAGCGAGCTGGAGCGGGAGGGATTCACCGCCCCGCTCCTCATCGGTGGAGCCACCACCTCGCGGGTCCATACCGCCGTGAAGATCGAGCCACGCTATCACGGACCGACCGTCCACGTCATCGATGCGTCCCGGGCCGTGGGCGTGGCTGGGGCGCTCCAAAGCGAGACCCAGCGGCCGGAATTTGTAGCGGGGATTCGCGCCGAGTATCAGGAGATTCGAACGCATCGGAGCAGCCGGAAGGCAGAGGTACGCCGTCAGTCGTACGAGGATGCGCGCCGCAATCGGCTCACGATCAACTGGGCGGCATCCCCCGCGCCGGAGCCGTGCTTCACCGGAACCAGAGTGCTGAAAGACTACCCGCTCGACGAGCTGCTGCCGCTCATCGACTGGACTCCTTTCTTTCAGACCTGGGAGCTGGCCGGGCACTTCCCCGCCATTCTGGACGACCCCAGGGTTGGGGCTAGTGCGCGCACCCTGTTCCAAGATGCGAAAGCCTTGCTCCAGCGTATCAGCCGCGAGCGGCTGCTACGAGCCAGGGGCGTCTTCGGATTCTTCCCTGCCAATAGCGTGGGAGACGATATCGAACTCTACGCTGACGAGGACCGTGCCGAGCCGGTCGCGGTGATCCACACGATCCGGCAGCAAATGGTCAAGCCACCCGGACGCCCTAACCTGGCGCTGGCTGATTTCGTGGCGCCCCGTGACTCGGGGTATCCCGACTACGTCGGAGCATTTGCCGTCACAGCTGGGGTGGGGCTGGAAATACTGGTCGAGCAATTCACCGCGGAGCACGACGACTACGGTGCCATTCTGAGCAAGGCGCTGGCCGACCGTCTGGCCGAGGCCTTTGCGGAGCTGCTGCACTTGCGGGTCCGGCGGGAGTTCTGGGGCTATGCGCGAAGCGAGTCGCTCGACAGTGAGGGGTTGATCAAGGAGCGCTACCAGGGCATCCGGCCGGCTCCCGGCTATCCGGCCTGCCCCGACCACACCGAAAAGCGAACGCTGTTCGACATTCTAGAGGTCGAGAAGAACGCGGGAATCACGCTGACCGAGAGCTATGCCATGCTGCCGACGGCCTCAGTCAGCGGATACTACTTTTGGCGCCCCGAGTCTCAGTATTTCGGTGTAGGCAAGATCGAGCGCGACCAGGTCGAAGACTATGCCCGCCGCAAGAATATGGCTGTGCCGACGGTAGAGCGATGGCTCGCTCCCAACCTGAATTACGACCGGTGATGGCCTCGCTACGCGATCTGATCAACGACGGGCGGGTGCACGTGCTCGATGGTGCCATGGGCACAATGCTCTACAGCCGCGGTGTTTTCGTGAACGTCTGCTACGATGAGCTGAGCCGCAGCCAGCCGGCTCTGGTGCAGGAGGTCCACGAGGCGTACGTGCAGGCGGGCGCCGAGATTCTGGAAACCAATACGTTTGGCGCCAACCCGGTCAAGCTCTCGAGCCATGGACTCGACGAAGACACCGAGGACATCAACTGCGCGGCTGCAAGGCTCGCCCGCCGTGCCGCAAACGGGAAAGCCCTGGTGGTCGGCGCCATCGGACCCCTAGGTATCCGGCTGGAGCCCTGGGGTCCCACCGCCCGGCAAGAGGCTATCGGGCTTTTCACCCGGCAGGTTCGCGGACTGCTCGACGGGGAGGTCGATGGATTCATTCTCGAAACGTTCAGCGATCTGCAGGAGCTCGAGGCCGCACTCTGCGCGGTGCGGCCGCTGAGCAAGCTGCCGGTCATCGCTCAGATGAGCGTTGGCCAGGACGGCAACACCAGCTACGGCACGTCGGTTGAGACCATCGCCACCCGGCTAACCGAGCTGGGAGCGGACGTGATCGGGCTGAACTGCTCGGTCGGCCCCGCCGCCATGCTCGACGCCATCGAGAGGATGGTGGCACAAACCGACCGGCCGGTCTCGGCTCAACCCAACGCCGGGCTTCCGCGGGCTGTGGGCGACCGGAGCATCTATTTGGCGAGCCCTGAATACATGGGCTCCTATGCTCGACGGATGATTCAGGCCGGTGCCCGGTTCGTAGGGGGTTGCTGCGGGACCACACCGGACCACATCCGAAAGATCCACGCCTACGTCGCAAGCCTGCAGCCCCGAATCGTGGCGGCTGGTGCGGTGCCGGCTCCTGGACTAACTGGAGCCGCACCGGTCCAGTTGAGGGAGCGCTCGCGTCTTGGGCGGAAGCTGGACGCGAGAGAATGGATTCAAACGGTGGAGATCCCACCCCCGCGGGGCTGGAATGCCGGTGAGCTGATCGCCGAGTGCCGTACCCTCAAGCAGGCCGGGGTAGACGCCGTAAATGTGCTCGACAGCGCTAGAGCCCAAAGCCGGATGGGTGTGCTACCCGCCGCCCTCATCATCGAGCGGGAAGTCGGAATCGAAACCGTATTTCACTACACTTGCCGCGACCGCAACATGCTCGGCATGCTGAGCGATCTTCTCGGCGCCGCTGCAGGCGGGCTCCGCAACGTGCTGGTAGTTACCGGCGACCCGCCCACTACTGGGCCCTATCCCGACGCGACTGCTGTCTTCGACATCGATAGTATCGGGCTCACCAACCTGCTTCACCGCCTGAACCAGGGTCTGGATCCTGGTGGCAACTCCATCGGCGAGCCCACCCGGTACGTGGTAGGGGTGGCCCTGAATCAGGGAGCCGAACTGCAACGCGAGCTGGAGCGCTTTGCCTGGAAGGTAGAGGCAGGCGCCGACTTTGCCGTTACCCAACCGGTCTTCGATGTCGCTCAGCTCGAGCGACTGCTGAAGAAGGCCAATGCACCCATTCCGATCATCGCGAGCATCTGGCCTCTCAGCTCACTCCGGAACGCGGAATTTCTCGCAAATGAGGTCCCCGGAGTCGAAGTTCCCGGCAGCATCATCGAGCGGATGCGCCGGGCACAGGAGAATGGTGCCGCGGCGGCACGGGCCGAGGGTATCGGCATAGCCTCTGAGATGGTGGCTGCCGTGAAGCCTCTGGTGCAGGGTGTTCAGGTCAGCGCGCCGGCCGGGCGGGTCAACATCGCCCTGGAAGTTCTCGGCAGCTAGAGCAGCTCTATGATCTGGCGATAACGCAGCTCGACTTCCTGAAAGCCCAGGTTGCTGAGGTAGACCTTGTCGGCGCCTACCTCTCGCAGCATCCGCACGGACTTCGCGCAGATTTCCTCTGGAGCCATTCCGCTTGCGAACTCCCGGGTAAGCTCGGCTGCCGGCACGGGAAAGAAGTCAGCCAGCTTCGCCAGAGTGGCTGGATTCGCGCTGCGATAGAGGAACACCCCAAAAACGCCGGGATAGGGGACATCCCGCCGCCGTGCCTCGGTAAGGAAACGCTCCACCGCGCGGATGCTGTGATGAGAGACTATTTGAGTCAGGTAGAAGTCTGCCTCGAACCGAGCATCGAGCAGAAACCCTACCTGTTCATCGGCGGGACGATGAGGGTTGGCCCAGCCTCCCAGGTTCAGACCGGGCACCCGGCGCCGGATGAGGGTGCGGAGCTCTCGAGCATGGGGCACGCACCGCGGAGGCCCGGCGGTGTGGTCACCTCCCAGAACGGTGATGGCCTCGAAACCACGGGACGCAGCCCGCGAGGCATGCATCAGGCAGTACTCCAACGAATGCTTCGAGGTAAGGAACGGCACAATACGGCGAGGGTCCACGTCTGCGGCAAGATTGGCCGTGAGGTGTGCCAGGTTCTCCTCTTCCGATAGTCCCACCGCGTTATCGGTCAAAAAAATCAGAGTATCCCGGCGGGCCAGGCGCTGCATCGAATGGTACATGTCGATCCAGACGTCCATGCTTTCCGCCGTAGAGAGCCCGGCGCGTGGTGGACGCAATTCGACGGCGGCGAGAGGGCGATTTTCGCGAAGCCGCTGAAGAACCGTGCTGGAGGTGCGAGCGGTCGTCGACATGTTTGGCGGACGGAAACTAACTTATCTTCCGGCTGACACACGCCACCTTCGAAGGGTCCTTTCATGTCCACCCTGTCCGCCACTGCCCCCGCTCTGACGGTCCTGTCGGAAGAGGAATCCATGTTCCGCGATGCGGTCCGGGAGTTCGCCGAGACCGAGATCCGTCCTCACGTACAGGCAATGGACGAGGCGGGACAATTTCGGCCGGATCTGATTCCCAAGTTTTTCGATCTCGGCTTGATGGGCATCGAGATCCCGGAATCATTCGGGGGGAGCGGTGGGACCATCTTCATGGCAGTGCTTGCCATCGAGGAGCTGGCGCGGGTCGATGCATCCGCTGCCATCTACGTGGATGTGCACAATACGCTGGTGAACAACGCCGTCCTGCGCTGGGCCAACAGCGAGCAGCAGGCCCGCTACTTCCCGCGGCTCACAACCGACCTGCTCGGTGCGTTCGCCCTGTCGGAGCCCGGTAGCGGCAGCGATGCCTTTGCCTTGGCGACGCGTGCCGAGCAGCGGGGAAACCACTGGTCCCTCACCGGACGGAAGTTCTGGATTACTAACGGCGCCGAAGCCGGCGTGTTCATCGTCTTCGCCAACGCAGACCCCTCAAAAGGCTACAAGGGCATCACAGCGTTCCTGGTGGAGCGAGGATTCCCCGGCTTCTCCATTGGCAAGAAGGAGAACAAACTGGGCATCCGGGCGTCCAGCACCACGGAGCTGATTCTGGAAGATTGCGAAGTGCCGGCGGACAACGTGCTGGGTCCGGTGGGACAAGGCTACAAGATTTCAATCGAGACTCTGAACGAAGGGCGGATCGGCATTGGGGCACAGATGATCGGCGTCGCGGCGGGC
>DASPKB010000341.1:0-5554 GCA_035628315.1 Gemmatimonadales bacterium
CCCTTGATACCGAGACCGTCGCCATCCGGGAGTCGGGGGCGGAACGGGACGATGCGGGACCAAGCCGGGCCGAGCACCCCTCCGACACTCGAGAACAGTCACAGACCGGCTTGCCGTTGGCGGTGGGAGATCGTTCAGCCAACGGTTATTGGGGAACCGGCGTGCTCCTCGCCATTCTGGGCACCGCCTCGGCCACGTTCATCGCCGGCTACTTCTACCTGGGCCAGGGCCCAACCCCGGTGCCGCCCGGCAGCGAACCGCCACCGCTGGCGCCGGCACTCTGGGCGACGCTGGCGGCACTCGCGTCGCTGGTCACCACACGCTGGCTCACCCGATCGGTCGATGATCGCCGTGACGGTTCCCGGCGGGTCGCGCTCGCGCTCACTCTGATAGCGCAACTCTCCCTGCTGGCGTTGAGTCTTGCGAGCTGGCGCGGCGCCGACCTGGAGCCGGCTCGCAGCGGGTACGCCTCTGGTGTACTCGGCGTGCTCGGGTTCGAGTGGCTCGTCGCCCTCGGGCTTGCAGTCATGCTGCTGGTGGGGCTCCTCTGGGCCTGGCTGGCTCCGCGGGATCCCCGGGGAAGGGGTGTGGCCCTCAATGCGTCGCTGGTGAGCTACTTCTCGTCGGCGAACTGGCTGGTTTGCCTGGTTACCGTGTACTTGTGGCCGCGCTTTCTGTGAGCTCATCACGGGCCGCGCAGATGCCCCATGGCCGGCGTCTCCTTCTCTCGCTGATGGGAAGCCCGCTCGCGTGGACGGTGCATCTGCTCGCGGGCTATGTCGTGGTGACTGTGTGGTGCAGCAGCGGCTGGGACGGTGCTGACCTGACGCTCGGCGTCCTGACAGTGATCTGCGCGGCCGCCGCCGCAGGCTCGGGCCTGCTCGCCCTCCGGCTCTGGCGTGAGGGTCAGCGCGCGCTGCTGAGCGACGCAGAGCCCGGCACTCCCGAGTCTTGGGATTCACGCATGGGCGAGCGCGGGGCTCGCGCGGTATTCCTCGCCGTTCTGGCGCTCTTCATGGGCGGCTTCTTCGCGTTCCTCATCGTACTTCAAGGCCTTCCGCCGCTCTATACTCCGACCTGCCCGATCACAAGCAGCCCCTGAAGCGCCGCTGCTGGCGCAATTGCAGGGGTCAGGTCACATTCGGCCCTATGAAATCATGGATAGCTCATGCCCTGGTCTGGCTCGCCCTCCACGGCTCCAGCACGGCTCTGGCCCAAACCGCTGACCGGCCGGTCGACCTCGGGAGGCTCAGTCGTTCGCTGGAATCGGTTGTAGCCCGAGTTGGTCCGGCCGTAGTTCAGATCCGAGTGACAGCCTATGGTCCCGTCGCAGGATCCACCGGCCAGTCCGCTTTCGCCGGTCCTCAGCGCAGCACCGGCTCGGGAGTCATTCTCAGCCGCGATGGATTCATCGTCACCAACGCGCACGTAATCGACGGCGGCCGCCGCTTCACGGTCGTGATCCCCCGGCCCGCAGTGGCCGGTGTTCCCGGACGCTCCGCGCTGCCGCCGGTTTCCCAGGAAGTTCCCGCCCAACTGGTGGGCACTGATCGCGAGACCGATTTAGCAGTGCTCAAGGTAGACCTTGCCGATCTGCCATATGCCAGACTCGGCAACTCCGATTCGCTGACGGCTGGCCAGGTGGTGCTGGCGTTTGGAAGTCCATTCGGGCTGGCCAGCAGCGTCACCATGGGGGTCGTCAGTGCGGTGGGCCGGCAACTCCGGGACGAGGACCGCATGATTTACATCCAGACTGACACCCCCATCAACCCGGGAAACAGCGGTGGACCGCTGGTCACCGACGACGGTCTGGTCGTAGGCATCAACACGCTGATCTTCAGCCAGTCCGGGGGGAGTGAAGGCATCGGCTTTGCCGCGCCGGGCAACATCGTGCGGTTCATCTACGAGCAGATTCGCAGCAACGGACGGGTCAAGCGAGGTCAGATCGGCGTCTTTGCCCAGACTATCACACCCGCGCTTGCTGCCGGGCTCCGGCTGTCTCGGGAGTGGGGTGTGGTGCTGGGTGACGTCTACCCGAACAGTCCTGCGGCCCGCGCGGGACTCCGTGTCGGGGACGTGATCTTGTCGGTGGACGGTAAACCGATGGAAAACGGGCGTCAGTTCGACGTCACCCTGTATCAGCGGCCGGTCGGCACCGCAGTGAACCTCGAGGTAGGTCGAGGCGTTCAGCGACTCAACCTGAAGGTCCCCGTGCTTGAGCGGCGGGATGAGATTGAACGGCTGCGAGGCATGGTCAGCCGGGAGCAGAACCTGGTGGAGCGCCTCGGTATACTCGGTCTGGACGTGACACCCGAGCTGGCCGGGATGATTCCGGACCTCCGCGCACCCACGGGCGTGGCCGTGGCCGGGGTGTCGGTGGAGCCGCGTGGATCTCCGGGCCTGGTAGCGGGCGACGTGATTTATGCGGTGAACGGATCGCCGGTGACTAATCTGGCGGGGCTGAGGAGCGCTCTCGCGCTGATTGAAATTTTGCAGCCGGTGGTGCTGCACGTAGGGCGAGCCGGCCAGCTTCGCTTTGTGACCCTGGCCCCCGACTGACCGGGGGTGATACATGTCACAGAACCGGATGCAGCTATTGAACTTACGTATAGGGTTAGATTCCGAGACCTAGCCAGGAGTCGCCTTTGCAGCCGCTCGCATCCAAACCGGCGTGGGTGGGCCTGTACGTCCGATTGCTTTCCGGTCGGCGGGGCTTCAATATAGATCATCCTTCCCCGACGGGGTCTCTCCCGGCAGCGGCATGACCACAACGATTAGCTGTCTCCAGTGCGGGGGCCAGCTTGGCCCGGGCGACCGCTACTGCGCGCAGTGCGGCGCGGAGCTATTGTGGTGTGCGAACTGCGCCGAGTTTCTGGCCGAGGAGACCTGTCCCAAGTGCGGTACCCCCGGCATCCACCGTCCCGATTCCCACAGCATCGCCGCATTCGAAGAAGACGATTCTCCCTGGGCTGAAGTGGTTGCGCGGTTGCGCCGTGCCACTTTGGGGGAGTTCGAGATCGGGCACGAGCTGGGACGCGGCGGCATGGCGGCCGTCTTCCTGGCCCACGAGCTCTCGCTTCACCGCGACGTTGCCATAAAGGTGATGTCTCCCGGGCTCTTGATGGGCGACGGAATGATCGAGCGCTTCCGCCGCGAAGCCATCACCATTGCCCACCTGAATCACCCCAACATCGTGTCGGTGTACTCGGTGCGCGCGGCGGAGGGGCTCCACTTCTTCGTAATGCGCTGCGTGCAGGGGCGCTCGCTGGAGCAAGTCCTGAAGGACGCCGGTAAGCTCCCGATTCCGATGGTTCGCCACATCCTGCACCAGGTGGGGTCAGCGCTGGCGTACGCTCACCGGTTCAAGGTGGTTCACCGCGATATCAAGCCGGCGAACATCCTCATCGACGAGGATGGCAATGCCGTGGTCACCGATTTCGGGATCGCTAAGGCGGCGGAAGGGCCGAGCCACACTCACACCGGTTTCATGGTGGGCACGCCCGCGTACATGAGTCCAGAGCAGTGCGCCGGGGGCGAAGTGTCGGGCGCATCAGACCAGTACTCCCTCGGCGCGGTTGCCTACGAGATGATCACCGGGACGCCTCCGTTCACCGGTTCCACCTACTCGGTGATTCAGGCGCATGTGGAGGAAGACCCCCGTCCCCTGACCGAGCATGTGGAGTGCCCGCCCGAGCTGGAGAAGGCAGTACTGCGCATGCTCGCCAAGAATCCGCAGGATCGTTGGGGCGGAATGAATCAGGCGCTCACCGCACTGGGCGCTGCGGCCTTGGCGGAGGACGATGCGCTGCGGATCGAGCTGAGCCGGCTGGCGGCGCTGGGCGCGCGCACCAGCTTTGCCGCGGGTCATAACGGAGGCCGCACCGGCGGCAAGACGTCTGCCGTGCTCCAGGTGACTCCTCCCGGCATGATGCGGGCGATCACCATCCTGCCACCGCCCCCCAATCTCGAGGTGGGCGACAGCTTCCTGCTCGTGGCGCGAGTGCATGACGGTCATGCGGCCCGGCTGCCGAGCGGTCCGGTCGAATGGAGCAGCGATGCACCCGGTGTGCTCCGGGTGAACGCGACGAAGGCCGTGGCTACCGCCGTCACCCCAGGCACCGCGCTTATCCGCGCCGTGTGCGATGGACAGGAGGGAAGACTCCGGGTCACGGTCGCTCCTCCGCGTGCCGACTCGATCATCATCAAGCCGCTGGATAAAACGGTGACCGTAGGCGACGAGCTCAAGCTGGAGGCGACCCCACGCGATAAGCGCGGACGAGTCGTGGCGCGGCCGGTCACCTGGCACTCGGAGAATGACGCGGTGGCCACCGTCAGCTTGGATGGCGTGCTCGAGGCGCGCGCTGGTGGGACCACCCGGATCACCGCCGAGCTGGATGAGGCCCACTCCGGCATCTCAGTCACCGTGCTCCCGCCCCGGGTGGCCGCCGTTCACATCTCGGCTCCGCCCGAGACCGTAATCGCAGGCGAATCGTTCGCGCTGACCGCGACTCCGCTGGACCGCTGGGCCGGGCCGCTGCCGGTTCGCACCGTTTCCTGGAGCGTGAGCGATGTCAACATCGCACTGGTGACTGCGGGTGGTTGGGTCATCGCGCGGAACCCGGGGCTGGTGGTGCTCACGGCCATCTGCGAGGGCGTGAGCGCGTCGGTCAGTGTCAGCGTGGTGGAGCGGCCGGTCGAGCCACTGCCGGAAGTACACCCCCATCAGCCGCGCCCCGCAGCAGCAGCGGAATCGCAGCCGTGGGAGATGCCGCCGGAGCCTTTGGTTCCTGAGCCTCGCCGCACGCGGTCGAGACGCGGGTGGGTAGTCGCTGCCGGCGCGGCCTTCCTGATCGGGGGCGGTTCCTGGCTGGTGGGCGGCCGGAACCAGCCGAAGCCGGTGATGCCGCCGGAAACCGCGATCGCGGCCGACTCGACGCCCTCGGCGGAGCCTGACCTGCAGCCGGCGGCATTTGCCCTGGCTCCGGAGAGCAGGCCGGCCCGCTCGGTCCTCATCGTGCAGCGGCCGGCCCGGCCGCTGGCGGTCGGCTCTACGGCGTCGCTCGCTGCGGAAGTCCGCGACAGCGGAGGCAGTCTGATGCAGGGCGCGCCGGTGAGCTGGTCCTCCACTGACTCTGCGGTAGTGTCGGTGGATTCGACGACTGGGTCGGTCCGTGCTGTGGGGCCGGGGCGGGCGCAGATCATCGCCGTGGCGGGAAGCTCGCGAGACAGCGCGAGAATCGTCGTGCGAGCCGGCCGCAGTGCGACCCCGGCTCCGCCCGAGCCTGCCTCTCTGTCCATTGCGTCGCCTGAGCCGCTTAGGGTGGGAGACACCGCGACGCTCGCGCTGACTGCTCTGGACAGTAGCGGCAAACGAATGCGGGCCAGGGGGGTCAGCTGGAGCTCGAGCGAGCCTCAGGTGGCAGACGTGGATGTCAGAACCGGGAAAGTCCGAGCCCAGGCTGCCGGCACCACGCTGCTGATTGCGCGAAGCGGCTCGGAGTCGGCCATCACCTCGCTTACGGTGCTGCCTCCCACGGTAGCCTCGGTGGGAATC
>DASPKB010000342.1:0-3341 GCA_035628315.1 Gemmatimonadales bacterium
CTTGTGCATCCAGCAAGTTGAACACGTCGCCCCAGTCGCAGCGCTCGCGCTGGAGCACATAGAGCTTGCTCCAGATCAGCTCCTCGACCGGAATGGCGCGCAACCGCTCGCCCCTGACCATCACCTCGGGCCCCCGGCTCAGCCACTCGTCATCCACTACGGCGCGCTGGTTGGCCATAGCCCAGATGGCGTCGACGATGATGTCTTCCCGGCTCGCGCGGTAGATCCATGTCCGATCATACGACTGCCGCGCGAAGTAATCCGCCAGGCCCGCTGCAGTCAGCGCAGCCATCATGGCCTCGCGGTCGGTGGGACGAATGTAGAAGTCGAAGTCTTTGGTGTTGCGGAAAAATCCGGTGTAGGCCGCGAGCGCGAAGGCGCCCCCGAACGCAAAGGGGATGTTCATCGCCCGCACCTGGTGGATGGCCTGGCGATAGACCGCCCACTCTGCTTCAGGGATGCGGTGGCCCCACTCCCCCTGTGCAATCGCCGGGGTCATTGCCGGGTTCTCATCGTGTAGTTGATACGCGACCCGAGCCTGACTGTATGTGACTAGAGTCACCCGCACGTGAGTCACGTCACGCCGGTATGGCGGACTCATCCGCAAGTTGGGGCTCCTCATTCCGCGATGCTCATGTCTCCCAAAAAGAAGTCTGCTGCCAGCACGAAAATTCAGGAGCTGCAACGCTCCTTGCGTACGACCTTTGGGCTGGAGCAGCTTCGGCCCGGACAGGCGGATGTTATCCGCGGCGTACTTCAAGGACAGGACACGCTGGCGGTCATGCCGACGGGCGCGGGGAAGTCACTCTGCTATCAGCTGCCGGCGCTGCATCTCGAGGGCACCACCATCGTAGTCTCCCCGCTCATCTCGCTGATGAAGGATCAGGTCGACAAGCTCCAGGATTACGGCCTGGAAGCCCTGCAGGTAAACAGCACGCTGACCGGGCGGAGCGAGCAGGATGCCCTGGAGCGGATCGAGCTCGATGCCAGCGAGTTCGTGTTCACCACGCCGGAGCGTCTCACCAACCCCGAGTTTCTCGAAACGCTCCAGGGTGCCACGATCGACTTCGTGGTCATTGATGAGGCGCACTGCATCTCCCAGTGGGGGCACGACTTTCGGCCGTCCTACCTGGCCCTGCGGGGAGCCATCGAGGAGTTGGGTAACCCTCCAGTGCTGGCACTCACGGCTACAGCGACGGCGGAGGTCATCGAAGACGTCAAGCGGCAGCTCGGGCGACCCGATATGCTGGTGGTGGACACCGGGATCTACCGCCCCAACCTGGAATTTCAGGTGGAGCATGTCAGTGGAGACGAGGAGAAACGGGCCGAGCTCCTGAAGTTGCTGGAGGCCGCCGAAGGAACGGGGATCATCTACACGGCCACGGTCAAGCACGTGGAAGAGGTCACCGGCTTTCTCCAGAAGGAAGGCTTCGATATCCTCGGCTACCATGGCCGGCTCGCGGCCAAACGCCGGAAGGATTCCCAGGAGCGATTCATGGCCGGCAACCTGAAGGCCATGGTTGCCACCAATGCCTTCGGCCTGGGAATTGATAAAGCCGACATTCGCTTCGTGGCGCACTACGACTTCCCCGGATCGCTCGAGTCCTACTATCAGGAGGCCGGGCGGGCGGGGAGGGATGGCGAGCCGGCTCGGTGTACGCTGCTGTACGATGCGAAAGACCGGAGAACCCAGCTTTTCATGTTGGGTAACCGGTTTCCCGGCCAGGCGGAGCTGGAGAAAATCTACGGCGCGCTCGAGGAGCTCGAGGCGAGGACTGCACCGGTTCCGGTGTCACGGGTTCAGGATCACGCCCGCCGAGTAGCGCGAACCAAGGTCAAGGTGGCTCTCACCCGGTTGGAAGAGGCAGGCCTTCTTTCCCAGAGCGGCGGCGAGCTCAGGCTCACCCGTCGCAGGCCGAGGCCCGGCGAGCTGGCGGAGATTGCTGCCGAATGGCAGGAGCGCGACCGGCGAGATCGGGAAAAGTTGGAGCGAATGGAATCGTACGCCCGGAGTGCCATGTGCCGTTGGCGGGTGCTCCGGGAGTACTTCGGCGAGGACGACGCGACCGAACGCTGCGGCGTTTGTGACAACTGCAAGAAGGGACTGGCCGAGCGGACGGAGAAGTGGGAGATGTCGACCTCTCCGCCCTCTCCGTCCTAGCCGTCCTCTCCTTCCTTCTAAAAGAGGTACCTCAGCCCGGCCTGGAACTGCCGCGGCTCACCGAAGCCGCTTCGAATGGTTCCGTCGAACACCAGAAAGGTTCCCGCGGATGAGGGGTCCTTGTAGTTGTCGTGGTTGGTCACGTTGAATGCTTCGAAGATCAGCTCCAACGCGCCCCGCCGACCGAACTCGAGCGGCTTGGACAGGCGGATGTCCCAGGAGAAATAGGCATTGTCGCGGCGGATCGTGTTCCGCTGCAGGACGCTCCCGTCCGGACAAATCCGCTGCGCAGGTTGCGACGCGCGTTCCCCGGTCCCGGTGTTGTCGGCGCCGCATACCTCTGAAGCCGGCTGCGCCGAGTACGCGCTCAACCTGTTGTTCATGTAGATCTCGCCCGGTAGAATCGCGAGCACCCAGGCGTTGAACCGGTGCCGCTGGTCCCGGTCACTCCAGTTGTATTCCCTCTCCAACAAATCGGCTCGGGCGTAGCGGAACGTGAACGGATCCCGTTCGTTGTCATCGTCGGCCTTGTCGAATGAGAGAGTGTAGTTCAGCTGGAACTGCAGCCGCGAACCCGCGGTCCGCTTCAGTTCGGCGGTGACCCCATTGTATCGCGACCTGGCGGTACTCTGGACCACGGTGAGTGCGCCGAGCCCGGGCGCCCCACCCGGGGCAAAGGCCGTAGACCAGGGGCCCGCAGTCCCGTCTCCGAATACCGGATCGTTGGCGTTGAAGAATCGGGTTAGATGATCGGAGCGTGCATGGGTGTAGCTGAGTCCAGCGGCAACCCCGGCTCCGATCTCCCGCTCATATCCGAGAGTTGCGGTGAAGGTCCGGGGGTTCTGGAAGTCCTTGTCGAACACGAAGACGCCGGGCTCGAAAGGACCGCCCGCGGGTGTCGGCAGCAGCTCTCCGTACGCCGGCGGCGCCCCCAGGATCGGGGTGAGCGCGCTATTGCGGAAGATGGTCTGTCCTCGTGACCCGTCGGTACTCCGGCTGCTCGCGAGGTTGAGTCCGGGTATGCGTGCGTAGTACAGGCCGGCGTTGGCTCGGACTACCTGCTTGCCATCACCCTTCACGTCGTACGCAATGCCAAGCCGGGGCTGGAACATCGAGTAATCGGATGGAATGGTCCCGTTTCCCGGGAACTCGAAGGAGCCCGCCGGTGTGGTCGAGGTGG
>DASPKB010000343.1:0-2957 GCA_035628315.1 Gemmatimonadales bacterium
GAGCTGGGTCTTCTCCTTTGGCGTAGGGGGTTGGTGCAAGAAGCTGCATCCTGTTTTCACCGGGCTCTAGAGTTTCAGCCGGATAATGCCAAGACCTATTACTACCTGGGTGATGCACTCAATCAGATGGGAGACCTGATAGGGGCGCGCGCCGCCGTGGAACGAGCCCTCCAGGTCACCCCGGATGATGCCAAATGCTATCACCTGATGGGCCGAGTGCTGGATCGGCTGAGCCTTCCCGATCAGGCGCAGGAGATGTACCGGCGCGGGCGAGAGCTTGCAGGGCTGTGATTCAGGTCATCGTTGACGATTTGGCGCTTATTCAGGCCGACGCCGTCATCCGACCCACCGACGAAATTCTCAATCCCATATCAGAAGTCACGTCCCGGCTGGACCAGAAGGCGGGCCCGCGTTTTGCCGAGCAACGCCGTCTGAGCGCCACGCTGAAAGCCGGGTCCGCGGTGGTGACCGGAAGCGGCGATCTTCCGGCCCCATTCGTGCTGCATGTCGTGATCCGGGACTCGGATTCTGGCGTCCGCCGGGATTTGGTACGTCGGGCGCTGCAGTCCGCCTGGGAGCGGGCCAAGGATTGGGAATTGGGCGTTATCGCGGCACCGCCGGTCGGAGTCGGGGGCGGCGGGCTGAGTCTGGAAGAGGCCGCCACGTTGATGGCGGAAACATTTCCAGCCGGCGACGACCAGCACTGTCCGTTCGAGCTGAACATCATTGTAGAGCAGGAATCCGACCGGGAGTTGGTTGAGGCCATCGTACGGAGGATGACGTGATCCAGCTCATTCACCTCACCAAGCGGTATGGCAAGTTCACGGCCGTCGACAACATCGACCTGGTGGTGCCGAGTGGTGAGCTGTTCGGGTTTCTGGGCCCCAACGGGGCCGGCAAGACGACCACCTTCCGCATGATCGCAGGGATCCTTCGGCCCACCAGCGGCACGGTCGAGATCGGCGGCATCGATATCACCAGGCGTCCGCTCGATGCTAAGGCCCGCCTCGGCTTCATTCCCGATCGTCCATTCGTCTACGACAAGCTGACCGGCGGCGAGTTCCTCCGCTTCGCCGCCGCCCTGTACGGCCAGCAAGGGCCGGCGGTAGAGCGGCGCATCGACGAGCTGCTCGAGCTATTCGAGCTGACCCGGTGGAAAGATGAGCTGACTGAGTCTTACAGCCACGGCATGCGGCAGAAGCTGATCATCTCCGGCGCATTGGTCCATCGGCCCGAGGTCATCGTTGTGGATGAGCCGATGGTGGGTCTCGATCCCAAGAGCGCGCGCCTGCTGAAGGATCTGTTCCGCCAGTTCGTAGATCGCGGCGGCACCGTTCTCATGAGTACCCATACGCTCGAGGTGGCCGAGACCATGTGTGACCGGATCGCCATCGTGCATGGGGGCAGGATCGTGGCTCATGGTACGATGGAAGAGGTGCAGGAACAGACCTCATCGGAGGAGCTGGGGTTGGAGGATCTCTTCCTGAAGCTCACCGGGGGCATGCGCGAGCACCAGCTCGATACGATCCTCGACACCTGATTGTGAGCTCCTCGAAGTCGGTTCGGCCCGGAGTGTTGACGGTGCTCACGCCCAAGTGGCGGAGCGTATTGGCGCGCTTGCGCCAGGAGGAGACCGGCTCCGGTGCCCGGGCCATCCTGCTGAGTCTGGTGGCGCTCATCTTCTGGGCCGCGGTTTTCGGCATCGCTTACCGGGTACTCCGATATTTCCGCGGTGTCGAGGAGATCGGCGACCTGATGGCGGGCAAGGTGCTGGGCATCATCCTGCTTGCCTTTCTCTCGATTCTGCTCCTCTCCAACATCATCACTGCTCTCTCCACCTTCTTCCTGGCCAAGGATCTGGATCTGCTGGTCGCCGCACCGATCAGCCGCTCTCGGCTGTACTTCGCCAAGCTGGCGGAGACCGTAGTCCACTCCTCCTGGATGGTGGGGCTGCTGGCATTACCGATCTTCACTGCGTATGGGATCGTCTACCAGGGTGGGCTGCTCTATCCGGCGGTGGCACTGGCGGCGTTTGTGCCTTATCTGGTGATCCCGGGCGTCATCGGGATCGCGATTACGATGGTACTGGTGAACATCTTCCCCGCCCGCCGAACCCGGGAGCTCCTGGGTCTGGTCGCCAGCGGTGCGGTGGTGATCGTGCTGGTGGTTCTGCGCTTCCTGCAGCCGGAGCAGCTCGCCAAGCCCGAGGGTTTCAAGGACCTGGTCGAGTACCTGGCCGTGCTGAAGACCCCTACGAGTCCGTTCTTACCGAGTGAATGGACCGCATCGATCGTCATGAACTGGCTCTTGCACGTCGCCGACCCCTGGCCCATCGCCAAGCTGTGGGCCACGGCTGCACTCCTGGTTCTGCTGGGAGCGCTCCTCCACCGGCGCCTGTACCACCATGGCTTTTCCAAGGCGCAGGAGGGAGCTGAGCGGAAGATCCGGCGTCCCATGCGGGGGCCCGTGTCAGGCATGCTGCGCTCCGTGTCTCCGTCCAAGCGGGAATTCATTCTCAAGGACCTGCGGCTCTTCTTCCGGGATAACACCCAGTGGAGTCAGCTGATCCTCCTTGCCGTGCTGCTCCTGGTGTATCTCTTCAACATCAAGTCGCTTCCGCTCCATTCCGGCGAGCGGGTGCCGTTCCGGCTGGTCACCATGATCTCCTTCCTGAACCTGGGATTGGCCGGCTTCGTCCTTGCCGCAGTGGCTGCGCGCTTCATCTTCCCGGCCATCTCGCTGGAGGGACGGCAGATGTGGCTGCTGCGTTCCAGTCCGCTTGATCCGGGCGCAATGCTCTGGAGCAAGTACTGGATCGGTACCGTGCCGCTCCTGGTGCTCGCACTGATCATCACGGTGTTCACCAACTGGCTGCTGCACGCGAGTGCGTTCATGATGGTGGTCGCAGTAGGTACCATCGTTCTCTATACCCTGGCCGCCAGCTCGCTGGCGCTCTC
>DASPKB010000344.1:0-2888 GCA_035628315.1 Gemmatimonadales bacterium
GAAAGACCGCGTCGCATAGCCCAGCCGGCTTCTGCTGCACGGTAAAGCTGATGTGGACGGTGCTGGGACGATTTCCGTAGTACTCCAGGATGTCCGACTTGCCCGGCGCAATTACGAAGCAGATCCGATCCGCGCCGCCCAGGACCATTCGCTCGACCAGATATTCACTAACCGCTCTGGGGCGCTCTGCCTCACCTTCGAGTCTGCTGCCGACGGGAAGCAGCTCCTTGGAAAACGCGAGCGGCTGAATCCTGCTGCCGGCACCTGCCGCCGGCACGATCCCCCACATCTCAGGCCTCCACCTTGAGGGCACCTTCGAGCGCAGAGACCAGCTGGAGGGCTCTCCGTTCGGCGGTATGGTCCGCCAGGACCCGCTCGCGAGCAGCATGGGCAATACGAACCAGCTCGCCATCGGAAAGCTCTAGAGCTGCCAGGGCCTCCTCGGTACTGCTGGCTACCAAGATTTCGGATTGCGGCTCGAAGAATTCGCTGAGACCGTCCCAGGAATCGCTGAGCACCGCCGCACCGCACGCAGCCGCCTCGAACAGCCGGCCGGAAGGGCAATAACCCATTTGCGCCATGGGAGCGCGGGTGACGTTCAGCGTCAGGCGAGAGGAACAGTAGAAGGCCGAATGCTCCGAGGGAGGAAGGTGACGCACGAAGAAAATGTTGTCACTCCAGGGGAAAGCCGGAGGATACTTCGCGCCGCCGATCAGGAACCGGCGGGCGGGCAGCCGACGCGCCGGCTCTATAAAGAGGCGAAGCAAAGCATTCTGCCGGTCCTCCGCGTAGGTGCCGAGATAGGAGAGATCGGCCTGATATCGCTCGACCGGCGGAACCGGATAATGAACCAGAGGATCTACGCTTCCATACAGCGGTGACACCCGCCTCGCTCCGAGCCGGGCACTCAGCTCGTCTAGTGCCGCGCCGCCGGTGTAGCTGAGGACGAGATCGAACTCCCCCAGCCCTTCAGCCGGGAGATATGGAACTGGTTCTCCCTGGCGAAGGCGGTCGAGAGTGACCGGAGTATCGAGATCGTAGAACACCCGAACGCCGGGTGAGGTGGAGAGAACCAGGCAGGACGCAGCCGCTCCATCCGGGCAGTAGGAAGTTACGATTGCTGCATCGGCGTCCTGCACATCGCGCCGAGCGGTCGTATATACCGCATCCCAGTCATCGTAGAGCTTGAGCTCACCATAGGTGAGCTGCGGAAGGTCCCGGTGATCTGCGTAATACGGCACATCGCGCTCGTAGAAGACGACACTATGCCCCTGTTGGGCAAGGGCTCGAATGAGTCCCCGCCAGAGTGTTGCGTGCCCATTCCCCCAGGAAGAACTGACGGAGAGTCCGAAGACGACTAGCTTCATTTCTACCAGAATGTGGTGGTGCAAGAACCAACGTACTTACCCTCAACCTGTACTCAGGAAGAGTAGAGGGTCATGAGACTGGTCACAGGGTGCCTGTGCGGTTTGACCGTTCAAAGTAGATGCTGTTCGTGACCACTTTTCTTCTCATCCGCCATGCGCTGGCAGATCCGGTAGGCCGCTTGATTGCAGGCCGGCAGCCAGGAGTCCACCTCAACGATGCGGGTCGCCAGCAAGCTTCGCGGCTGGCTGAGCGGCTGGACCGGGTGTTGCTGGAGGCGATATACAGCAGCCCACTGGAGCGGGCCCGGGAAACCGCCGAGCCCATCGCTGGATCCAAACGACTTCAGGTTCAAACGGTAGAAGCCTGGAACGAGATCGACTTCGGGGAGTGGACCGGACGAGCGCTGAGTGATCTCGACCCGCTTCCCGAGTGGAAGCGGTTCAACAGCTCCAGAAGCAGCTGCACCATTCCCGGGGGCGAGAACATGGCCGACGTGCTCGGCCGGGTGCTTCGGGATCTGGACCGGCTCCGGTGTCTCCACCCTGCTCAGGGTTCCTGCGTGGGTATCGTAAGCCATGGTGACGTTCTCCGTACCCTGGTCGCTCATGTGCTGGGTATCCCTCTGGACTTCTTTCAGCGGCTCGAAATCAGCCCCGCCTCCGTCACGATCCTGGAAATCAGCGGCCAGGCCCCCCGGGTCCTGCTGCTGAACAGCACCGATGGCTGGCCCGGCGCCATCGGCAGGCCCGGGTAGCCGACAACCGCCATGCAGGATGCCGGACTTCGAGGTGTAATCCGACGCAACGATTGGAGCTGGGAAGGCGCACGACTGCCCCGCACCGGTTCCTAGCTCCGTCAGCCTGCAGGTAAGTACCCGCTGGACGGGGGCATTGAACTTGCTCGGTAGCGGGCGACTCTATCCCTGCTTCGATGCCCCGGAACGGTTTTCAACTCGCCAAGCGGTCGCTTCAGTTCGTCCGCCCCTATCGCCGAGCGCTCAGCGGCGTGATCACCCTGGCCCTCATTCTCGCCGCCCTCAGCGCCGTAGATCCGCTGGTCATGAAGTACCTCTTCGACGAGCTGGAGCGCCGAACCGGTATCCAGACCCTCGCCGCAATCATGGCCGGCCTCGTCGTCCTCGAGCTCACCCGCGCGGGGCTGCAGGCCTGGCTCGGTATCCTGAGCTGGAACGTGCGCCTAGGGGTGGAATACACCCTTCGGGAGCAGCTGGTCAGCAAGCTTAATTCCCTGCCGATCTCCTTCCACCAGCGAGAAGGTGTGGGAGGGACCATGAACCGGGTCAACCACGGAATCAGCGGTTACGTGGGCGCCTTCAGCGATGTCGCTTTCAACCTGCTGCCGACGCTGCTCTATCTGATCCTGTCGGTCATGGCGATGCTGCGTATGGAGTGGCGGCTGGCGCTCGCCGTGATTGTGTTTACCCCGCTTCCGGCGCTCATAGGGGCCAAGGCCGCCCCCGAGCAGATGCGTCGCGAGCGGCGCCTGGTGGAGCGCTGGAG
>DASPKB010000345.1:0-2235 GCA_035628315.1 Gemmatimonadales bacterium
GGCGGCATCGGCTTCCGGCTCGCCGTCGAGCGTCCCGACCTGGTGCGGGGACTCCTTTCCCTCGACTCCGGTCCGGCCGAGAGCGCGGCGACCCCCGAGCTCAAGCGCGTGTTCCGCTTCGGCGCATTTCCGGTCAAGCTCATGATGGATGCCGGACGGGCCCGGTGGGAGCTGAAGGACGAGCTGACCTCCAGCTCGGGCGACAAGTCCTGGGTCACCGACGAGGTGGTGCGGGCATACAGCGCGGCCCAGATCGCGGATCTGGACGGCTCGCTCGATGCGCTCAACCGTATGGCGAAATCGGAAGAGCCGGACTCCCTGGCCGCTCGGCTGCATCGGTGCACCGCGCCGGTGATCGTGCTGGTCGGCACTTCGCCTCACCGGGCTATGGTATCGCCCGAGCACCGGGACCTGCTTCGCAAGAAGCTCAAGCGGGTAGAGATTCAGGACGTTCCCGGCGCCGGCCGGTACATTCAGGAGGAGAAACCGGAAGTGGTGCTCGCCGCGGTTGCGCGGCTGGATCGGATGGCCTCTTAGTCATACCACCTCACGGCGGAGGACCCAACGGCTCAACCCGCCACTAACCGCGACTTCTTTATCGGCCTCGCCCGCGCCTTCGGCGGAGCCATCTTCTTTTCCCTCCCGCTATTGATGACCATGGAGATGTGGCAGCTCGGCTTCCACATGCCTCGTCTGCCGCTCGCACTCTTCATATTGGTGATGGTACCGGTGCTAATCGGTTTGGAGTACTACGCCGGATTCAAGGAGGCAACCACGCTGCTCGACGAAGTGGCCGATGCTGCCACGGCCTACGGCGTCGGCATCGTCGCGTCAGCCGTGGTACTGGCGCTATTCAATCTGATCAGCCTGACCGAACCGTTCTCCTCGGTCGTGGGCAAGGTGGCGCTCCAGGCGGTGCCGGCCAGCTTCGGCGCGATGCTGGCGAACTCGCTCTTCGGCGTGCAGGGAGCCGCGGAACGCCGGCACAAGCGAGACATCGGATTTTGGGGCACGCTGTTTCTCATGGGGGTGGGGTCGCTGTTCCTGGCTTTCAACGTGGCGCCCACCGAGGAGATGGTGCTGATCGCATCCCGAATGACCGTCTGGCATGCCGTCGGGCTGGCGCTGACCTCACTACTCATCATCCACGCGTTCGTCTACGCCCTGGCGTTCCGCGGCGCCCACGAGGCTCCCGAAGGTGTGTGGCGGGCGAGCCTCTTCTTCCGCCGCACCGTTCCCGGCTACGCCATTGCCCTGCTGGTGAGCGCCTACGTGCTGTGGACCTTCGGCCGCTACGACGATCACGCGCTCGCCCGCTCACTCATGCAGGCCGTGGTGCTCGGTTTCCCCGCCAGCATCGGTGCGGCCGCCGCCCGACTGGTGGTGTAGGTGGCGAAGAAGCCCGCCGCGCCCAATACTTCGACCGCAGAATGGATCGTTGCCGCCGTCAGTGCCGCCCTGGTGCTGAGTGTGGTGGGATATCTGATCTACGACGGTGTGCGCCATCCGGCGACCCCGCCGGACGTGACCGTTCAGGTCGACTCGATCCAGTCCGCCGGCCCGGGGTATCTCGTGCGTGTTCGGGCGGTGAACCGTGGCAGGACCACCGCCGCGGACGTGATACTGGAGGGAGAGCTGCGGGCCGATACCGGCCGGGTGGAGACTTCAGAGACAACGGTGGACTACGTGCCGGCAGGCGGCGAGCAGGGCGCAGGCCTCTACTTCACCAACGATCCCCGGCGGCACCGGCTAGAGCTTCGCGCCCACGGCTACCGTGAGCCCTGACCCGCATCCTGATCGCAGCTAAAACGATCAGCGTGCCTGTATCGGCCCACTTTCCCGAAGCTCGACCTCGAACCCGTCGATCCGCTCCGGAATCGCCTTCCGAACCTCCGGCGTGTTCTGTTTGACGAACACCAGAACACAGGGGCGGCCGGCGCAGAGCCCCTCCGCAGTGCCGACCACCCCGGGGATCCGCATCAGACTGTCGGTGTGCCGCTCGAGCACCTGAGTGATGTTCGCCGGCGGCGGAGCGCGATCCGTGTCTTTCGTCGTACAACTCCCCCCAATCAGCAGAACCGCTGTGAGAGTCACCCTGAGCGAAGCGAAAGACCGAATCTCAGTTCCCGTCGATCTTCACATTCAAGGCGCTGAGCACCTGATTGATCGGATTGGCGAAAGTGTAGGCGCCGCCTCCCGCGAACAGCAGGCCAACCGGCCGCCGGTTCGTGTCCA